>JAGRCC010000749.1 GCA_020433785.1 Anaerolineae bacterium | reverse complement strand
CGAAACCTGCGACCTGTTTCTCTCGATTGGCACCTCGGCCCTGGTTCACCCGGCCGCCTCGCTGCCCTTCACCGCCCTACAACGCCGCACCCCCACCATCGAAATCAATCCCGACGAAACGCCCTTAACCCGCCACGCTACCTTCGTCCTTCCCGGTCCATCCGGTCAGATATTACCGGCGCTGATAGCGAGCTTATGAACAAAGTCGCAGAGTTGCAAGGTCGCAGAGTTGCAACCCTGTAGAAGGAGATTTCATGCCCACCTATCCCCAATTCAATCCCACCCAGCCGCCCCCGCCGCTGATGACCGGCGAGCCGGGCTCTTTTGCTTATAAAACATTGACTACCCGAAAGCCAGTCATCATCCGGCAGGTGCTGGCCGATTACGCCGGCGACTACCCCCCCGCCATTGTCCGGCGGGTCGAGGCTTTATACGAGGAGCTGACCTTAAACCAACCGGTCCAACCACTGGAGACGGCCGCAGCCGATGGCGCTAGCTGGCAGCAAGCCTGGCAGCCATATCAAGGCCGGGGCTGGCTCGATATCCCCTGGTACTTGGCCGAGTCCTTCCTCTACCGGCGGCTGCTGGAAGCAACCAACTACTTCGGCGGCAACGGTCCCGATATCGTCGCCTGGCAGGGGGTCGACCCGTTCCTGCCGCGCAAGCAGGCCGAGCTAAGCAGCGATACGCCCTGGCAGGTACTGGCCGCCGCCTTGAGCCATTCCGAGGCCGACTCACTGGCCAGTTTACGAGCGCTGCTGCACCACTGCGTCTGGGGCAACCGCATCGACTTGAGTTACAATCAAGTCGCTCAAGACGCCGGCCGGGAGATTGCCGTCGACAGCGAACAGGCCAATCTACTCGTCGATGACACCGACCAAGTGGTTAACTATCTCAGCGACCGGCGCTCAGCCGCCGGCCGCATCGATTTTATCTGCGACAACTCCGGCACGGAACTGCTAATGGACCTGGCCCTGGCCGACTTCCTGCTCCGCTTTGAGTGGGCCCAGCCGGTCACCCTGCACGTCAAAGCCCACCCCACCTTTGTCTCCGATGCCACCCCGGCCGACATCGACATGACGATTGCCGCCATCGAGGCTAAAGGTAGCCCCTTTACGTCTTTGGCCCGGCGGTTGTCGGCCCAAATCTTGCGCGAGCGGCTCAAAATCCGGGCGCATATTTTCTGGAACAGCAGCCGCTTCTTTTGGGAAATCCCGCCGACACTCACGGCCAGTTTAGCCCAAGCCCAACTGGTCATCTTCAAGGGCGACGCCAACTACCGCCGTCTGGTTGGCGACAGCCGCTGGCCAGCCGCGGTGCCCTTCGCCGACGCCGTCCCCTACTTCCCGGCTCCGTTGCTCACCCTGCGCACCATGAAATCAGACCCCATTGTCGGCTTACAGCCAGGCCAGGCCGAGGCGCTCGACCGGGTAGACGCCGAGTGGCGCGTGAACGGCAAGCGGGGGGTAATTCAGGCGTTGATTTGAAAAAAGTATCAAAGAGTCACTTGACACTCATTGTTTCAAAGTTATAATGCAGCTACAATGTAGCTACCTCCGTAGTAAAGGCAACCTCATGTCTACAACCATTGGAATGCGCGAGCTAAAGAACAAGGCTTCGAAAATCGTTCAGACCGTACGGGACGAGATGGCCGAATATATCATTACCGTTAAAGGCAAACCGGTGGCCGTCCTGCGGCCCTTTACCCCAGAAGATGCTGCTAAACTCAAACAAGATGAGGTTGATGCATATTTAGCGGAACTGAGAGCATTGGCAGATCAAGTTGCCGACGCCTGGCAGTCATCCAAAAGCGGAGTCGAACTAATTGAGGAGCAGCGTCGATAGCGCATGGCCGTTCTTGATGCGAGTGTGTATGGACAGCAAGCTGCCCAGATTGCCGCCGACTACAAAATACGCGGGTGTGATGCAATTTATGTCGCATTAGCCCAACAGCTAGACGATTATCTGATAACCCTGGACAACCAGCAATATACACGCAGCGCGTCCATCATTGACACTCGCAGGCCATAACCCATGACAGAAACTTTTAATGACCAAGCTATCGATCTCCTGACCAAGCTGGTATCCATTCCCTCTCCCTCGCAGCACGAGCGCAAAGCCTCCACTTACCTGGCGGGCTGGCTGAATGCCCACGGCCTGAAGGCTTATGTCGATGAGGTCGGCAACGCGGTGGGGGTTAAAGGGAGCGGTGACCGGGAGATTTTGCTGCTGGGCCACATCGACACCTTCCCCGGCGAAGTCCCCATCCGGCGCGAGGGCGATCTCCTTTACGGGCGCGGCAGCGTCGATGCCAAAGGACCGCTCTGCACCTTTGCCGCCGCGGCGGCCCTGGTTGATGTGCCGGAGGGTTGGCGCGTGACCGTCGTCGGCGCGGTTGAGGAAGAATTTGCCACCAGCCTTGGCGCAAGACACATTTTGCAGCAGCGGCGCGGTGGGACAGAGGTGCAAGGAAACAAAGATACAGAGTGGCAGAGTGACAATGTGGCAGAGTTACAGGGGCATAAAGATAACGCCCAAAATCTCCCTATCGCCTCATCGCCTCATCTCCCTCCCCCTATGTACTGTGTCATCGGCGAGCCGAGCAATTGGGATCGGGTGACGCTGGGTTATAAGGGCCGGCTGTTGATGGATGTGGCGCTGACCGTGCCGTTCAGCCACTCGGCCGGCGAGGGACGTTTGCCGGCCGAACAGGCGGTTGATTTGTGGCGGCAGGTTGAGGATTACTGCCATCAGTTCAACGACAGCCACGAGGCCAACTCGCCTTTTACCCGGCTCGACCCGGCGCTGCGGCATATTGCCAGCCGGGACGACGGACTGTTTGGCCGGGTGGATCTCAGTTTCGGCTTTCGGCTGCCGGTTGGCCTCAGCCCGGCCGATTTAGAGGCCGATCTGCGCCGCCATCTCGACGCGCTGCCCGATGGCACCCAGGCCGAGGTTACATTCTCCGGGGCCGAGCTGGCTTACAAAGGCGACAAGTCCAATCCGCTGGTCCGGGCCTTTCTATCGAGCATCCGCGCCGCCGACGGCGCCCCCCGCTTTGTGGTCAAAACCGGCACGGCCGATATGAACGTGGTCGGCCCCCACTGGCCCGACACGCCCATCGTGGCCTACGGTCCCGGCGACAGCAGCCTCGACCACACCCCTGACGAGCATATTGATGTTACCGAATATATCACGGCTATTGAAGTTTTGGTGGGCGTTTTGCAGAGGGTGATGAAATAGGGAAGTACTTAATCCCTCCCTACGGCAGAAGTCAGTAATTGGTAATTCAATCTCTAATTACCAATTACCTGATGCTAAATGTGGAAGTTAATTAATTCACGATCCTAATCTCTACAACGGATGCTCGATTATCACAAACTCTTCAACCGGCCGCCCGCCGATAAGATGCTCCTGGATAATGCGTTCCAGCACCGCCGGCGAGCAGGAGTGATACCACGTTCCCTCAGGATAAACCACGGCAATTGGCCCGTTCTGACAGATGCGCAGACAGTTGGCTTTGGTCCGGTAGACACCGCCGCTGCCGGTCAGGTTCAACTCCTCTAAGCGGCGCTTCAAATAGTGCCACGACTCCAAACTGACGTCGCGGTCGCAGCACTTGGGTTTAGTCTGGTCGCAGCACAGGAAGATATGGCGCTTAATCTTATCGACCCCAAAACTGAGGGCGATCTTCTCCAATGAGTTGGGCATCGAGCTATTTTGATCTCGGTGTGAAAAGTTGGCTGCTTTAAATCTAGCACAACGCTGCGTTTTAATCAAACGTACAGCCGCCTCTCTCAATCACCGAGAACTAATCCACTCAGCCGAAATGAACCCCTGAGCGGCAGCGTGCTGCATGGCCAGATGCGTATCTTTGACCAGCAGCATCTTCACCCCGATCGACCCCAGCCCGGCGGCGATGGTCTCTATCTCGGCCTGGCGGCGATCCAACGATACATCTCGAATGTAAATGGCTAAAATTCGGCCGGGGTATTGATGGACCACCTCGCGATAAATCTCCGGGTCTTGCTGGCCGCTGTCGCCAATGAGGATAAAGGGCAGGTCGGGCAGAATGGATAAGACCCGCTCGATTTGCCGAAGCTTGTGCTTTTGGTGGTCGGTATGGAGCCACTGGCCCGGCTCGAGGCCGTAATCTTGCAGCAGCAGCGGGCCGTGGGGAATATCATGGATGCGAAAAAAATCGACCAGCAGATCATACAGATTCCACGGGCTGCTGGAGACATAGAAGATGGGATTTTGGGTACCAGCCTGGCCAGCTTGCAGCGCCCGATAAAACTCGCTCACCCCCTCGAACGGCAGGCGAGTGTGGGCATTGCTGAACAGCACGATCCGCAGCATCTTAATCAAGCTGGTCGCCGCCGTCTGAACCACGGTATCATCGATATCGCTGATAACGCCGAACTCGGCCTGGGCCGGCGGCACCAGAATCTCGCCCGTGCTGATCACCGGCTGCGGCTGGCGCGGGTGCTGCGGTTCCAACAGCCTAACCTCAACCGGGTGCCACAGCTTATCCGGCGCGGGCGGACGCTGCGGCTTGAGCGTAACCTCAAAAAAGCCTTCGTGATCGGTTTTCGCTTGCACGGCCGCGCCCAGGAAATTGACCTGGACCACCGCCCCCGGAATCTCATCGCTGGAAAAGCGGCGGGCCATCTGCTTGAAATTGCGCCACAGCGAGTCATCCTCAGCCGCGCCGGTCATGCCCTTGCGCTCCAGCACCCGGCCCCGCACATAAACCTGCCGGGCCGTGCCAAACCCGAAGTAGGTCAGCACATCCAATAAGTCGAACCGGCCCAGCCGCCACTTAGCTTTGAACTTGAGGCGGCTCCAGCCGACATCGGCTTTTTTGAATAGTTTTCCCAGGTTTGACCCGCTCACTCTTGGCTTCCTTTGCAGTAAAGGTCTGGAGCGACAAAGCTTGCTTTGTCAAGCCCGATCAAAGCAGAGCTTTGATGCTCCTCACCTATCCAAAATCGGACCTGCCGCGCGTGTCATTTCGTAGCCAAAGGCGGAGAAATCCCCCAGTTATGACCATAAATGAAGCTTTCACCGGGAAAAATTAGCGTTGTCGCTGCAAA
>JAGRCC010000748.1 GCA_020433785.1 Anaerolineae bacterium | reverse complement strand
GTAGGGGGTAGGTAGTAGGGATTATTTATGGGAAAGATTTTGCATTTTCAGCAGTTGGAAGTGTGGCAAGAAGCGCATAAGTTGACGCTGTTGGTTTACAAGATTACGAAGGCGTTTCCAAGTGAGGAGAAGTTTGGCCTGGTGTCGCAAATGCGTCGAGCCGCTGTTTCGATCCCGGCTAACATTGTCGAAGGCTTTAAACGACGCAGTCCACGCGACAAACTACGATTCTACAATATTGCCGAAGGCTCGTTAGAAGAAGTGAAATACTTCTTCATTTTGTCGAAAGACTTAAATTATATTTCATCGGCCGACGAACTTATTAACCAAGCCGAAGCCGTCGGTCGTTTACTCAACGGCCTAATTACCAGCATCGAACGTCGCCCATAATCCCCCTACTACCTACTACCTACCCCATACCCCCCATTCCAAAGGCGATTCGTCTTGCATAAAAAGGACACTGACACATTTTATCAAAAGACTGAATGGCCCAATCACCAGCATCGAACGCCGCCCATAATCCCCCTACTACCTACTACCTACCCCCTACCCCCATTCCAAAGGCGATTCGTCTCAAAGCACAGAAAGGACACAAACCCATCATGCCCTTACCCCCATCCTTCCAATTCAGCCAGTCCAGCCTGCACGATTTTGAAACCTGCCCGCGCCGTTTCAAACTGCGCTATCTGGATCGACTGCGCTGGCCGGCGGTCGAGGTGGAGCCGATTGTCGAGGCCGAGCGGTTGGCCCGGCTGGGGCAGGATTTTCACCGGCTGGTGCAGCAGCATTTGATCGGCCTGGAAGTCGAGGTCCTGAATGGTTATTTGGTCTCAGCGGAGGACGAACTACGAACGTGGTGGCAAAGTTATTTGGCTCACCGGCCTGAAGTGCTGGCGGTGGCGACGCTGCATCCGGAGCTAACACTGTCTGCGCCGCTGCGCGATTATCGCGTGCTGGCTCGCTTCGATCTGCTGGCGGTGCTGCCCGGCGGCGAATTCCTGATCATCGATTGGAAGACATCGCGACAAAAACCGCAGCGCGAGCATCTGGCTCGCCGCGTCCAGACGCGCGTCTATCCTTACGTGCTGGCCCAAGCCGGAGCCGCCTTCAACCAGGGCCGGCCCATCGATCCGGCGGCGATCAAGATGATCTACTGGTACGCCCAATTCCCCAACGAGCCGGAGCAATTCGATTACAGCCCACAGCTTTTCCAGCGAGACGAACAGTTCCTGAGCCAGTTGGTTGAGCAGATCCAAAACAGTGACTTTCCGCTCGTTGAGAGCCACGAACCTTGCCATCACTGCGTTTATCGGTCATACTGTAATCGAGGCGACAGTGCCGGACCGCTAACCGAACTGCCGCCCGAAGCCGAACCGGAGGCCGCGCTCGATGTGCTGGATCTGGATTGGGAGCAAATTGCGGAAATACAGTTTTAGGGGAGATTAGAGATTAGAAACTGGAGACTCATGATATTCACCCGTCTCAGTGGATCCAATTTAGGGCAGGCCAGGAGCGTCAAAGTTTACTTTGACAGACAAAGCAGAGCTGTGTTGCTCCAGAATTTGGATATACTGAGTCTCCAGTCTCTAGTTACCAGTCTCCAATCTCTAGTTACCGATCTCTAGATCTCCTTCCGAATATGGAGTTATGACGTGAATTGGCAAACGTTGAAAACCTTTCTAAATACTTTACAACCCAACACCCTGGCCCGTATGGTCATCGACATTGAGGACGCCCAAGACGATTGGGAGCATTACCCGGAAGAAGCACCCTCGGCTGCGACGCGGAAGCAGATTAATCAGGTGCTCGGTTATATTATGAAACTGGGGGTCGATTGGGGGGAAACTGCCGACTTCGATTTTGCCGAGATGATCGAACAGGTTCGAGCCGAGCAGCCGGTTGACGATTGGTTGTTGGAACGCGACCAGCAAGATCAAGAAAATTGGACCCAGGATTTACAGTAAATGATGCTTCAGTGGCAACAACCTCCCAAGCTCAAGTTCTCGCCGGCCTTGCTCGATTTTGTAGAGGGCGACGCCATTCTGGCTCAACTGCTGGTGCAGCGCGGCCTGACGACCGTTGACGAGGTGCGTGGTTATTTAGACCCTGCCCACTATCGGCCCGCGCCGCCGGAGGTACTGCCCGATGTCGATCGCGCCGTTAAGCGGTTGAGCCAAGCAATTGACCAGCGCGAACCCATCTGGGTTTGGGGTGATTTCGACGCCGATGGGCAGACTTCGACTACGCTGTTAGTCTCGGCGTTACGGCATGTGGGTGGATTTGTCCGGTACTACATCCCCAACCGTATGACCGAGTCGCATGGCATCAAACTCCCGGCCTTGGAGCGGGTGCTGGCCCAGAGAGCCGGCCTCATTCTCACCTGCGATACCGGCATCGCCGAGCATGAGGCCGTGGCCACAGCTCAGGCCGCTGGAACAGACGTCATCGTCACCGATCACCACGATCTGGCCGAAACGCTGCCGCCAGCTCACGCCGTGATCAACCCCAAACGCTTGCCCGCTGACCACCCCCTGCGCGAACTGCCGGGTGTGGGTGTCGCTTATAAGTTGATGCAAGCTTTACTCCTGGCGCACGGCCAGGCCGACGTGAGCGAATCATTGCTCGATCTAGTGGCCTTGGGCATCGTGGCCGATGTGGCCCGGCAAACCGGCGACACGCGCTATTTATTGCAACAGGGGCTGGAGGTTTTGCAAGCGTCCGAGCGGCTGGGTTTGCAAGTTCTCATTGAAAACGCCAATCTCAAAACCAATCGACTGACCGAAGATCATATCGGTTTTTGGCTGGCGCCGCGCCTCAATGCCTTGGGACGTCTCGGTGACGCCAACCAGGCGGTGGAACTGCTGACCACCGATAATCTGGCTCGTGCTCGGATCATCGCCTTGCAGTTGGAAGGGTTGAACGACCGGCGTAAGTTGCTGGTTGATCGCGTAGTGGTTCAGGCTCTGAGCCAGCTTGAAGATACGCCTTCGCTGGCGCAGTATAACGCTATTGTGCTGGCGGCGGCGGACTGGCATCCGGGCGTGATCGGGATTGCGGCCAGCCGGCTGGTGGAGCAGTACGGCAAGCCGGTCATCTTGATCGCCCTCCGGCCTAATGATTTGGGCCGCGGCTCGGCTCGCTCGGTGGCGGGCTGCGATATTCATCAGGCGATTAAAACGCAAGCGCACCTGTTGGCCGGTTTCGGCGGCCATCCGATGGCGGCTGGACTGGCGCTAGCTCCGGAAAACCTGATGGCCTTCCGCCGTGGTCTGTCCGAAGCGTTGGCGGGCTGCCAGCCGACTTCGGCCAAAACCATCAAGCTCGACTTGGTGGTCGATCTGCCGCAGCTCAATTGCGATCTGCTGACCACCATCCAGCGGCTAGCTCCCTTTGGCGCGGGCAATCCGTCAGTGCGGCTGGGCTGTCGAGGGCTGCGGTTAGTCGATGAAGCGCTCTTCGGTAAAACCGGCGATCATAAGCGTCTGACCGTTGAAGATGAGGCCGGTTATCGACAAGATGTCATCTGGTGGCGCGGTGCAGCGGAACGTTCGCCTGAAGGCCGTTTTGACCTGGCCGTGACCCTCAGCCCCGATGACTTCCGGGGCGGTGATGCCATTCAAGTGGAATTGGTCGCCGTCCGCGAGTGGAGTCCGGCTACGGTCGTTCGCGATATTGAGTTGATCGATTATCGTACTTCAGCAAGCGGGCAACTATCAGCTATCAGCTATCAGCCATCAGC
>JAGRCC010000747.1 GCA_020433785.1 Anaerolineae bacterium | reverse complement strand
ATCAGGAATTTAAGGCCAACATCCGGTTCATGTCAAACCATCCCAACTGGAATCAAAAACAGCGAGGCCGTAGATGCACCTCGCTGTTTCGTTTAATCGATTAGACGGTCATCAATCGTAACTAACCGGACCGACCGCGTTTTTCTCTTCCGGCGTGGCTGAACCCGGCTGCCGAGCAAACTCCAGTACGGCGTAGGCGCTGCCGTCCATGTAGGTCTTAACGGTGAAGTCGGTGCCGTCGATGGATACCCAATAGAAACCGGCCATCAACCCGGCAAAATCACATGCGCCGTTGCCTTTGGCCCCGGTCTGGCACTGGGCTTTGTAACCACCGCCTTCACTCTCGATGAGGACGTTTAGGCCGGAGGCCGGCGTTTTGACCAAAATATTCGACCAACCGCCGCTGTTTTCGTGCGGCTTGCTGGGGTTATCGAATGAGGACAGGTACCACCCACTGGGGCTGGCGAAGGTAGGACCACTGTAGACCAAACCTTTGTCGAACCCAACTTCAACTCGATCACCTGCTCTGATTTTAATCGGCACCTTTTGCGAAGGCATATCGGTCCCTTCAATCCAAACGTTGTAATCGCCGGGAGGAATGTAGCGGAACACATAAGCAAACGGGCCAAACTCGCCCAGATTGATAATATCGCTCGTGCCGGTAACTTCGTAGTCGCCGCTGCGAATGCGGACTTCGAGACCATATTCGCCGCCGGTTCTGACGATCAAGGTCGTGATGCTATTCGGATCAGGAATGGTGAAAGACTCACCCACCCAAGTGGAGCCGCCGTTGATAACCACTTCGATCGGATGATCGGCCAGCGGCAGCAGCGGTGATTGCGGAACAGCTTGATAATCCGGCGCGGGAGGAACGTTACCGTGCTTGCCATAATCTTTACCCCCGGATTTGCCGTCGGCAAAGGGATAATCTTTCACCGGCTTGACGTGCGAGTCCTCATAATGGTGATCATACTCGGGCGCGGGCGGCGGAGCGTACTTAGGGCCGCCATCGCCGTATTTGGGACCGCCATCGTAATGATGTTCGACCTTAGCCGGTAGAGGCGCCGGCAGCGGTTGGTAGCCCGGGATTATCAAGACCTGGCCTACAACAATAATCGCCGCGTTTTGAATACGATTCGCCTGCATAATATCGTGATAATTGATACCGTAGTGATCGGCAATGTAATTTAGCGTCTCCCCCGGCAAAACCGTGTGATGATAAGGGTTCCCGGACGGACCTGGGCCATAGTTAGCATATTGGGGGGCGGGAACGCTGGGAACACACAGCGTTTGACCCACATACACAAAACTATCGTCATATAGACGATTATATTGGGCCAAGGCTTGTAAGGAAACACCATAGTATTGGGCAATGCCAGACAGCGTATCACCAGGCGAAACGGTATGCGATCGAGCGCATGCGGTGGGAATTAGCGATGGACCGTAGCTTCCTGGGATTTGGATAGGCTGGCCCACAAAAACCAGATCGGGGTTGGGAATGCCGTTGTAGCGCAACAGCGCATCGACGCTGACCCCGTATTGATTAGCGATGCTAAACAGTGTTTCGCCATAACTGACGATATGTACTGTACCGCCTTGCGCGTTCGCGCTGCTAAAACCGGCAAAGCTTAACACAACCGCCAAAACGATGATAGACAAATACCTTCTCATAGTTGTCTCCTTAAGTGTTCCCAATATTTAGTTGCGAAAACCAACCAAACCACAACATATAGACCCATAGAGCTAGATACTATACATAATATAACAAGCTCAAGAATATGTCAAGTAACTTCACAGGGTTGCAGGGTCGCAAAGTGACAAGGTTGCACCCCTGGAACACTGTCACCCTGCGACCCTGTAACTCTGCCACTCTGCACCTTTGCCACCCTGCTACTTTGTGCGGTCCAAGCGCTTATGATAAGATACTTGCTTGTGCCAAATCCAAACATAAACCTACATCCCAGAAGTTTCCGGCCCACCCGCGTCACCCTGCTTTTATTTCTGACCGGCGGCTTTGCCTTGCGGCTCTACCGTTTGGGGGAACAAAGCTTATGGTACGATGAAACGGTCAGCGCCTTCCTGGCCAGCCAATCGATCCCCCAACTCATCGCCCATACCGCCCGAGATATTCACCCACCGGGTTACTACCTGCTGTTGCATGGCTGGACGACGCTGGCCGGCAGTAGCGAATTCAGCCTGGCCTTTTTCTCAGCGACCTTCGGGCTGTTGATCATCCCGTTGACCTATGCCCTGGCTCGTCGTTTGACCAATCAGCCGGTAGCCCTATGGTCGGCGCTGCTGGTGACGGTGTCGCCTTTTAATATTTGGTACAGCCAAGAAGTGCGGATGTACACCCTCGGCGCAGCGCTCGGATTGGCGGCGACCTATGCCTTAGTTAAGGGCACAGCGACTGATAGGCTGCCACTGTGGCTCGGGTACGTCATCGCCGCGGCGGTGGGCTTGTATACGCTGTACTATTTTGCCTTCCTACTTATAACGATCAACGGCTTTATATTGTTACGTCAACTTATAACCCGGCAGTCGATCAAAAGCTGGCTAATCGCCAACATCTATGTTTTGCTGGCCTACGCCCTCTGGTTGCCAACTGCCTGGCGACAAGCGACCAACCCGCCCGTTCCACCCTGGCGATCAATGCCCCAACTGGGCCAAACCCTCCTTGAAAGTTGGACGGCCCTGTCTCTTGGCCAGTCGGTCGAACCGACGGTGGTCTGGCCGATCTTGCTGCTGACGTTGGGGCTAACCGTTCTGGGTCTGGTCCACCTTCGCTCCCTCGATACCCGGCTGCCGGCCGGGGCCTTCCTGGTCGCGTATACCTTTGGCCCGCTGCTGCTCATTTATCTTATTTCCTTTATAGTGCCGCTCTACCACGTGCGGTATGTGTTTACCTACGCTGCCGCTTTCTATATTCTGCTAGGCGCGGGGCTGGCCGGGTTGGCCCAACGGGCAACAATCTGGAGCGCCGGGGTTGTCGCCGCCGTCTTAATAACGGCCTCGTTCTATTCGATTTATCAGTTCCATACCAACCCCGCCTACCGCACCGATGATTTTCGCGCCGCCGTAGAGTTCATCGACCAGCGCTGGCAGCCGGGCGACGTTATTCTGGTCAACGCCGGTTACACCTATCCCGCTTTCCTTTATTACGCCGATGATCGCCCGGACCTTCAATCCCGCCGGTTGGTGCCCTACCAATCGCCTAATAACTGCTGTTCACCGCTGCTGCTGCAAACCGGCACAGTCGATGGCCCGGCTCAACTCGGTTGGGGCGACCCGGCCTCTGACTTTTACGCCATGACCGCCGCCGAAACCGTGGCCGCCATGGAGCAGGTGTCGCACGACTTCTCCCGGCTGTGGCTGCTGCGCGCCTACGATACCGTCACCGACCCCATCGGCCTGATCCGCGCCTGGCTGGCCGAGAATGCGACGCCCATCGAAGACCAACCCTTCTCCGGAGAAAGCAACATTCGCGCCCAAGGGTTTCTGCTGCCCTCATCGGCGACGCCGCCAGGGGCCACTGTAGCGCTTGAAGATGGCCTGTTCTTGGCCGGCAGCGCCTGGCCGCAGCAGTCGTGGCATGCCGGGCAGACTATTCCAGTCGAACTGTGGTGGTCCACCACCGACCCACCCGGCGTCGATTACAAAGCCTCGCTCAAATTA
>JAGRCC010000746.1 GCA_020433785.1 Anaerolineae bacterium | reverse complement strand
CCTGGCGAATTTACCCCACGGCGTGTACGTTCGACTCCGGCCAAGAAGCGGCTCAACAGGCCATCGAGGATGGTCAGCAGTTCATCATCGGGCCGGTGTGTTCCGAGGCCGCGCTGGGCGCTGCGCCGGTGGCTCAAGCCGCCGAGGCGCTGCTGATCTCGCCCACGGCCATTCACCCGCTGGTGACGGTTGCCCCCCAGCAGCAGGTTCGGCCAACCGTTTTTACAGTGGCTTACAGCGAGGCGTTGCAAGGCCAAGCCGCCGCTCAATTGGCTTATGACACCCTGGTTAAACGGCGGGCAGCCCTACTGTATTCGCCGCAGGATATGGCGGCGGTCCGGTTGGTCGAGGCTTTTGCCGATCAATTTCAGGCCGACGGCGGCGAGGTCGTCAATCGTTCCCCTTATCCCGGCGGGACGACCGACTTCGGGGAGTGGCTGCGTAACATTAGCGAGGCAGGGGCCGACCTGCTGTATCTGCCGGCCGACGCCGCCACGGCCAATCGGGTCGCCGCCCAACGGCGCGAGTTGGATGCCGAGCGGGCTGGCACCGGCAGCGAACTCACCATCTTGGGCAGTGACGCCTGGGAGTCGGATCAACTTGATCGCGGCCTGGTGGATGGCAGTTACTTTCCGGTGCATTATACCTCGCTGGACCCCAATCCCACGATTCAGCGTTGGGCCGATACCTATAAATCGGTCTATGCCGTTGAACCCAATACGCTGGCGGCTTTGGCTTATGATACGGCCAACATTCTAGCCGAGGCGATTCACCAGGCCCAGGCGCTCGATCCGCTCGCCGTGGCCGACATGATCGAACCGAGCCGGTTTGAGGGCGTAACCGGCCCGATGACGTTTGACCATGATCATCGCCCGCTCAAACCGGTGCCTTTTGTGCAAATTCGCGATCAAAGCGGCGTTTATATCAGCGTGATCGCACCTCAACCCGCGGCCCCATAGGCCAAACCCGATCCTATTTAGATTTGTAGAAAGCATTATATTTTGTTATACTGACCCTTCGAAATTTGACCGACAGCAACCATTGGAGGAGTAAATAAACATGAAAAAGTTACTTTTGGCCGTCGCCCTGACGCTGGCGATATTTTTAGTGGCATGCGGTCCACCTGAACAAAATGCAGCCGGTGGCGGCAGCAGCAGTGGCGGCAATGCCCCGGCTCAAGAGGCTGCGGCCACCCCGACCCAAGTTGTTTTGGCTACGCCTACGCCCAAGCCGGCCCCCCCCACCCCCACCCCACGACCGGCCCCCACCATTGCTCAAATCGAGTCGGCTGATAACGGCGAAGCTGAAGCAGAAAGCACCGACGAAGCTGAAGCGGCCGAGGCCGAAACGCCGTCAGGCCCCTTGTTTGAGGATATGATCCTTATTCCGGCCGGCCCCTTCACCATGGGGCAAGACAACAGCAAACCCAAAAATGGCCCGGCCCATGAGGTTGATTTACCCGCCTACGAAATCGACCACTTTGAAGTTACTAACGATGAATTCGCGCTGTTTTCGGAGCAATCCGGCTTCGTGACCTATGCCGAACAGAACAGCAACAAAGATTGGCGCGATGCCGCCGAAGGTAAAGGCAATCACCCGGTGGTTTACGTCACCTGGGACGATGCGACAGCCTACTGTGAATGGGCCGGCAAGCGATTGCCCACCGAGGCCGAATGGGAAAAAGCGGCGCGCGGTGATGACGGACGGGTCTTCCCCTGGGGGAATGACTTTGTGGCCGAAAACGGCAACTTCTACGAAGGCGGTATCCGGGGAACGACGGCCGTCGGCAGCTTTGCCGCCGGGGCCAGCCCCTTCGGCGTGGAAGATATGGCCGGTAACGTACGAGAATGGACAGCCGACTACTTTGTGGCCTATCCCGGCCAGGCCGCCGACGCCGACGCCTTTTTTGGTGAAGAAAACCGGGTCAATCGGGGCGGTGGCTGGTTTGACGGTCAAGATGGCGAGTTGGTAACCACTTACAACCGCAACGCCGGCCCGCCAGGCACCAGCGCCAATGATGATATCGGCTTCCGCTGTGCTCGTGACGCTGAAGGTTAATCTTAACTTTAATTGATTGATGTCAATAAAACGTCTGGACAATGAGGACCAGGCGTTTTTTGCTAAAAAGGGTGACAGTCACTTTTGTAAATCAACAATTTAATCGGGGAATAACAAAGCTAGCTTTGTTGCTCCGACATGTTACCCGATTAAGTTCTAAAGCCACAATAGTGACGGTCACCTGTGCAATTATAACCCAGTGAGATACATCCGTCTTTTTTTCATTTTATCGGCCGCCATCGTGGCGTTAGCAGGCTGCCAACTGCCCGGCTCTTTGCCGGCGGAGAGCAGCCCCGAGCCGGCTACGCCTATTACCATTCCCACTATTCCGCCGGGCGACGGCTCAGACCAGCTCGATCACCTGCTCGAGAGCGGCGCCATCCGGGTCGGGGTTCGCGTTTGGCCGGAGGCGGAATTCTCACCGCCGGTTTTCAGAGACATCGCTTACACCGAAGCCGGCGGCGCGCTGACCGGATTCGAAGTTGAAATCGCCCGCCTGGTAGCCGCCGGGCTAGGTTTGGAACTGACGTTGATCGAGGCCGACCCGCAGCGGCTGGAGACCGGTGACTGGGCCGATGAGTGGGATATCGCCATCGCGTCGTTGACCCCCGTTGACCAACCGCTGCCGGGCACGCCCGCTCAAGCTATGGTGTATTCCATTCCCTACGGCTTTATGCCCATTGGGCTTTTGGTTCCCAAAGCCGAAGACCCCATCAACGATTTAAGCCTGCTGTCCGGTAAAAAGGTCGGTGTATGGGAAAACTCGATTCACCAACGGTTGTTAACGCCAGAAGGGGCCACACTGACAGTTCAGGGCCAGCCCTTTATGGCACCACTGCCCGATGGCATTCAGCCGGTTAATCTGAGCAACCTGCAAAAATCGATCCGGCAGCTGGGCCAATTACCAGCCGGCCAGGATCAGTTAGCCGCTATTTTGGGACCGGCGCCGCTGTTTGAGCAGGCGGTTGACCAAGATTTGGCCGTTCAATTAGCCCTACCCCGGGTGGGGATGCAGCCTTTATCGATAGCGGTAATTCCGCACGATGATTTGACGACAATCCGTTTAATCGGTGAGATTAACAAAATCCTGGCCCGACTGCAAGAGCAAGGCGTTTTGGCGGAAATTTACCAGCGCTGGTACGGCAAAGATTTAAGCCAGGTTCGCTGAAGCCCGTGACCGCTGTCAGATGTGAAGTCTCTTAAATCTTGCCAAATCTGAGACTCCTTATAAAATAACTGTCCTCTAAACCTGGTCTTTTTGTCATAGGAGGTGAATGCTCAATTTCTATTCTTTAACAAAGAGACTTGTTTTTCTACAAACTTCTTTTGTCATTCTCAAAAACCAAGGAGGAGATTTATATGCGCAAAAGATTGTTGTTATTCACCCTGTTGTTCAGTTTAGTAAGTTTTATGGCCGCCTGTGGCGGGTCGGCCCCTGAGCCGGCCGCACCGGCCGAAGAACCGGCGGCCGAAGCCCCAGCCGAAGAAGCCGCCCCGACCGAAGAGGCTATGGCCGAAGAACCGGCGGCGGAAGAAGCGGCAGCTGAAGAAGCCGCCGCCCCGGCTGAGGAAGACCCCCTCGGCACCATCGTCGTCGCCGCCGGTGACCCCATCCGCCTCGCTTCCGCCCTGGTCATCGCCGGCCCCAACGAAACCCTCGGC
>JAGRCC010000745.1:2855-3038 GCA_020433785.1 Anaerolineae bacterium | reverse complement strand
CAAAGTTGACGGAGCCGGGGTCTTCCTTGAGGGCGGTCATCAAATCTTCCAGAGTTTGGTAGGGGGAGTCTTTGGCGACAGAGATGACGGCGAAGTCAGCGCCGACGGAGCCGATCCAGCGGACGTCATCTTCGGTGAACTCGCCGAACTGGCCTTGAGCCAGGCGCAAGGTGGTGGCCGGGC
>JAGRCC010000745.1:0-2807 GCA_020433785.1 Anaerolineae bacterium | reverse complement strand
TTGTCGTTTTGTTGGGTGACGACGTTGGCAAAGGCGACGCCACCGCCACCGCCGGCCATATTGGTCACTTTGACGGTGCCATCGACCAGGCCGATGTCACTGAGTACCTGACCAGCCGAGCGGCAGGTCCAGTCCCAACCGCCGCCGGGGTTGGCCGGGGCAATACATTCGACCGCGCCGGGGGTGAAATCGCCCGCTGCCTCTTCGGCGGGTGCGGCTTCTTCGGCAGGAGCGGCTTCTTCTTGAGCGGGCGCTTCTTCGGCAGGGGCGGCTTCTTCTTGGGCGGGCGCTTCTTTAGCCGGCGCCGGGGGTTCTTCGGCGGGGGCGCAGGCGGCCACCAATCCTATCAGCAGAAGGGCCATCATCATGAGCAGTAACTTCTTAGTTTTCATATTTTCCTCCTTTGGAAATAAATTAAACGTAACTGTGAGAGCCATACCGAAATGATCATGCCGTTGGGGGAGGTTTGGCTCTGTTTGAAATATATTCAGGGCTAAGTTAGCCCGTTACTGCCTGTAGGATTGGTAGGTGGTAATTGGTAATTGGAGATTTAATAATCAATACCTATTTACCAATTACCAATTACTATTTAAATCGGCTACCGCATGGCCAGAAACCTAACCATCAGCGGGACAATAATAAAGAGCAGTACCACTCGGGTAAAGTGAATGAGTGATACTTTGGCCGGGTCGGCGCCTTCCGCCCCGGCGATGATACTCATACCGGTGAAGCCGCCGGGCGAAAAGCTGAACAGGGCGGTGCTAAAGGTTAAATATCCTAATCGTGAAGCAATCCAGGCCAGGATGAACCCCACCAACAGGTAGGTGAATGCTCCAATCAACCCCCACATAAATACCGACAGGCCGCTCTCCAACAGCTCGCGGCTGAAGGTGCTGCCTACGACAACGCCAACAGCTATTTGCGCGCCTATCTCGATGGGGACGGGCATATTAAAGTGAATTTGAGTGGCGATCAGGTTGTAAAGACCGCTGCCTAGCATCGCGCCCACGGCCGCGCCGCCGGGAAAACCAATCTTCCAAGCCAATATCCCACCGATAGTTCCCCAGATTGTGGTCCAAATGAGTGTGTTCATAAGCACTAAATTTTGTAACTCCTTTTGAGGTATTTGAAAGGCCATAGATGATAATAGATGACCACCGATATTATCAAATGGTGAGGTGAAGTGGTCAATATCGGTGTGCGCTGGTGGATAAGTCTGTAACACCGTTTGGCGTTGCTTGTCGAGATGGAAATTTTAGAAAGGAGTCAACAGTAGAGTACATTATTTCGGTCAGGTTCGCCCCCCCTAAATGGAGGGGTTTTATACCTACCATTGGGAAGAGGAGCCATCAGCTATCAGCCTTCAGCCGTCAGCTCTAATACGACAGTTCAGGATTAAAAACAGTCAAAACCAGGTGGGTTTTTTGTGAAAAATAGAGTATAAAGTATTGATTTTGTGACAGTAAGCGCTATAATTATAAGTAAGTGAGCTAGCCAAAAATCTTTGCGCTGGACTCGCTTTTTTTTTACCAATTAGCGTTTATCAGAAAGGAGTGGTACACCCCAAAAATGGAAATAATCGCAGAACCTAGCGATGACTCTTCTTCTTGCCAATGTTGTATGGCACAACATGCCGCGTCTGCCAACCCGAAGCGACCTGTCCCCTACGGTGAGGCGTTACTGACTCTTCAGTATTCAAAATTCAAACAACTTTATATTTATCGGTTCACTATCTTCTAAATGTTAAAAGGAGTTTATTATGCGTTTCTATCCTGAGTTTATTCCCTCCTTTGCTAATGAACCGACGAAAGACCGTTTTGAAATACGTCGTGTCAATAACGGCGTAGGTGAAGGCGTGATTTCTCTAGTCGATTTCAACGTAGGGGATTTAGTATTTGTCTTTACAGGTAGTTTTTCATCCGAGGTAACGCAGTTCACGCTCACTGTCAACGAAGACTTGCACCTGCATGACCCATTCTTGATGGGCAAAATCTTGCATTCATGTGACCCAAATTGCTATGTAGACATGCAAACGCGCTCTTTCATCGCCATTCGCTCTATCAAAGCGGGCGATTTTGTGACGATGGATTATGCTCAAACAGAACCTCATCTTTTCAAAGATTTTGTGTGCAGTTGTGGTGCAAGCAATTGCCGTGGTTTTGTACAAGGGTATTTAGATACGGTGAAAAATCCGTTCGCCGTCTTCAGCATAGCTTAGTTGCTACAACAGCTTAAATAAATATTATCTAGGGCGCAGTGCTTTGGCCTGCGCCCTAGTTTTTTTGGTCACTTATTCGCTATAGAGAAAGGCCATCTATGACACAGGCAAACAAAACGCTTAACCAAGAAGAAATGCCCTTTTTGGCAAGCCTCTTGAAAGAGAAGCAACAAAAGCAAACCTCGTTTCACATGCCGGGTCACAAAGGCACACTGGCTCCTCATCCTATGCTTTTAGAGTATTGGGGCGGCGATGTTCAACCCGCCGATTTAGTGGAAATTATTGGGATTATTGATTATTTGCACGCGCCCAAAGACAAACTTTTAGAAGCCCAACAGCTCGCTGCGCAAGCTCAGGGGGCTGACCAGACCTTTTTTTTAATTAATGGCTCAACTGTGGGCAATATTACCAGTATTATGGGGACAGCTTTCGATGGAGAAAAGGTCATTATGCCTCGGGCATCTCATCGTTCCGTTTATGGGGGCGTGGTACTCAGTGGGGCTATTCCCGTTTATGTGCCGCCCGATTATCATCCCCAGGTCGGCTTCCCTTTGGCCACCGATACCCAGGTTGTGGCCCGGTTATTCCA
>JAGRCC010000744.1 GCA_020433785.1 Anaerolineae bacterium | reverse complement strand
CTCCTCAGCCGTGCGCCCGCCGAGCATCACCGCCAGCCGGGCCAGTAGATAGGTGCGGCTGTAGTTGTATTGGTCTTCACTGGGGCGTTGTTCCGTCACCCCCAAGGCGCGTCCGCGCGGGATGATGGTCACTTTATAGACCGGATCGGCGGGTGGGGTCAGCCAGGCAACCAGGGCGTGTCCGGCTTCGTGATAGGCGATAATCCGCTTTTGGTCATCACTCAGCATTAACGAGCGCGCCCCGCCCAATAGCACCTTGTCCTGAGCCTCTTCAAAGTCGGCCATACAAATGATAACATGATCCTGGCGAGCCGCGATCAGGGCGGCCTCATTAGCCAGATTGGCCAGGTCCGCCCCGCTAAAGCCGATGGTGCCTCGCGCCAGCAGGCTGAGGTCAACATCCGAGGCCAGATTGAGGCTCCGTGTATGAATTCGCAGGATAGCCTCCCGGCCCTTTTGATCCGGCAGTTCCACCGTCACGTGGCGGTCAAAGCGCCCCGGTCGCAGCAGCGCCGGATCGAGGACGTCGGGCCGGTTCGTGGCGGCTAAAATAATCGTCTCCTGCATCGTATCGAAGCCGTCCATCTCTACCAGCAGTTGGTTAAGGGTTTGTTCGCGCTCATCATTGACGGTGCCCATGCCCGCGCCGCGCCGACGGCCCACGGCATCGAGTTCATCGATAAACACAATGGCCGGGGCCTCGGTCTTGGCCTGGTTGAACAGATCGCGCACCCGGCTGGCCCCCACCCCCACAAACATTTCCACGAACTCGGAGCCGCTCAAACTGAAGAAGGGGACGCCCGCCTCGCCGGCGATGGCCCGGGCCAGGAGGGTTTTGCCGGTGCCGGGCGGGCCAACCAGCAGCACGCCTCGAGGAATATGAGCCCCGATGTTATGATACTTGGCCGGTTGGCGCAGAAAATCGACGATCTCTTGCAGGTCGGCTTTGGCCTCGTCAGCGCCGGCCACATCTTCAAACGTCACTTCCGGCTGTTCACTGCCATATCGACGGGCTTTGGTTTTACCAAAACTGGAGGTTCCGGCCTGCTTTTGGCTAAACGAGCGGCTTAGCCAAATCATGATGATGATCAAGATAATGAAGGGTAAACCCTGGAACAACAACGCCGGCAGCCAGCCGGCGCCGTTTTGTTTGACGTCGATCCTGACTTTCTTGGCCTGTAACAACGGCATTAACTGCGGGTCGCCAATATCCGCCGGAAACATCGTGGTAAAGCGGGCGTAGGTTCTGGTTTTGGCGGCCTCTGAGGCTGGCGACTCTGACTCGGCCGGCGAGTACGGTTTTGAGAATGAGCCGCTGATTTGATCGCCGGCGATGATGACGATGGCAATATTGTCGGCTTGAACCTGGTCTAGGAACGTGCTGTAGGGCAGGCGAATGATGGAATTATCCGCCTGAGACCCAATCGCCATCCAAGATATAACGGCGATGATGACCACCCACAGAAAAATATAAAGCGCCGGCCGATCAAACTGCGACGGTTGCTGAGTGTCTTTTTCCGGTGATGCCATTTAACGCGCCTCTTTTTGGTCCAGGTCACCCCCGGCAAACGCTTTGGTCGCCTCGGCAAACGCGCTCAACTGCTGAGCGACTCGCTGGTTGACGCTGTTGTCTTCAAACGCCCCGTCCTCGAGACGACGTCCGGCTTTGACCCCGGTTAAAATCTCGATGCCTTCATCTATGGTCTGTACCGGCCAAATGTGAAACAGACCTTCCATGACCGCGCCCACCACATCCTCCTTGAGCATCAGGTTCTTGACATTACTGGCCGGGATCATTACCCCCTGCCGGCCGGTCAACCCTTTGCATTGGCACACCTCAAAGAAGCCTTCGATTTTCTCATTGACGCCGCCAATGGCCTGCACCTGGCCTTTCTGGTTGACCGAGCCGGTAACGGCGATGCCCTGCTGCAAGGGCAACTGCGACAGGCTGGACAGCAGCGCGTACAGTTCGGCGCTGGAGGCGCTGTCGCCTTCCACCCCGGCGTAGCTTTGCTCAAAAACCAGATGCGCCGCCAGGTTCAGCGGCATCGCTTGAGCGTATTTTTCGGTCAAATAGCCGTTCAAAATCATCACGCCTTTGGTGTGGATCGGGCCGCCTAACTCGGCCTTGCGCTCGATATCGATCACCCCTTCCGATCCTACCCCGGTGCTGGCCGTAATCCGGCTGGGCCGGCCAAAGCGAATATCCCCCAAGTCGATGACCGATAAGCCGTTGACCTGCCCGATGACTTCTCCGGCCACATCAATGAGCAGTTGGTCGTCGGCGATCATGTCCCGGATCCGCTCCTGAAGCAGGTTGGATCGATAGAGTTTCTCATCGATGGCTTGTTTGATATGGGCCGCCGTGACCACCGGCGCTGCGGTTTGCTCGGCGTAAAAGCTGGCTTCCCGGATGACGTTGGCCAGATCATGAAATCGGGTTGATAATTTCTCCTGATCCTCCGCCAGCCGCGAGCCATACTCGATGATCTTGCCCAGAGCCGGGCCATCGAGCGCCTTTAAGCCCTCGTCTTTGCACAGCCGGGCGGTAAAGGCCAGGTAGTGACTGATGTGCTGGGCGCTGCGCTCCATGTGGATATCAAAATCGGCCTTAACTTTGAACAGCTCGTTGAACTCATTGTCATAGGCGTTCAGTAAATAGTAAATAGTGGGCGGGCCAATTAGCACCACCTTGACCTCCAACGGCACCGGTTCGGGCCGCAGGCTTTGGGTGGTGATGAACCCCAGGCGCTCGCCGGCTTCTTCAATCGCAATGGCTTGATTTCTTAAAGCCCGCTTCAAACTGTCCCACGAGAAAAGGTTGCGCAGTACCTCTTCCACCGGCAGCACCAAGTAACCACCGTTGGCCCGGTGCAGACATCCTTCCCTGATCATGGTAAAGTCGGTCACCATCGTGCCAAACTGCGCTTCTTTATCGATCCGGCCAAAAAGGTTGTTGTAGGTGGGATTCAGTTCGGTGATAACTGGCGCGCCTTTGAGGTCGCTGTTGTCAACCAGCACATTGACTTCATAGCGTTTGATGGTGGCCGGCTTGTCGAAGAGTTGGGGGACAGCCGCTTCGGTCTGCGCCTGCGCCTCGGTTCGGAAATCGGAGATGTTGGCTAAAATGTCGCTCTTGACATCGTGCAAATAAGCGATGACGTCGGGCAGGGCCTGATATTTTTCCTGCAAATCCTCAATCAGATGATTGAGCGCGTACAGGGCGATTTCTTGATCGAGCTTTTGGAGCGCTTTATCGGTCTTTCGCTCCAAATCTTTGGCCTCCCTGATGGCCTGTTGAATTTCAACCCTTAAATCGGTCCGCTTCTGGGTAATCGCCTGTTGTTCTTCCGGGCTAAGCGACAAGAACTGCTCATCATCAACCGGTTTGTCATCTTTCAGAGCAATGGCCAGCATGCCCATAGGCGTCGGCTTGAGCATAAAATCGTCTTGCTTGGCCCGCTCGCTGATCCGCTGGAAAAGGCGCTCTTGCTGCTGATTCAGGCTTTGGATCATCTCTTCGCGTTTGGCCGAATATTCATCGCCGTCAAAGGCGGACCGAATATCGCGCTTGGCCCGGCTGACCAGCTCGCGCATATCAGTCTGGAATTCGTGCGCTCGGCCGGCCGGCAGGCGCAGCGACTTGGGGTGATAGGGATTCTTGAAATTATGCACGTAACACCAATCGCTGGGCACCGGCTTTCGCTCGGCGACCGACTCCAAGAACCGTTTGACCGCGGTTTCTCGGCCGGTGCCGGGGATACCGGCCACATAGATGTTAAAGCCCAGCCCTTTGATGTCCAGGCCAAACCGCAGCGCTTTAACGGCCCGTTCCTGCCCCACAATCTCTTGCAGGGGCTTAACGTCGGCGCTCGATTCGCATTTGAATATCTCTGCCCGACACACCTTGCGCAGTTTCTCGACCGAAAGTTCGCTGACCATGACTGTCTCCTTTCTGCCCTTCTGCTACCCTTCTAAGGTGAAGTCTAAAGCAAAATCT
>JAGRCC010000743.1 GCA_020433785.1 Anaerolineae bacterium | reverse complement strand
CCGCGCCTTTTAGCAGGGTCACGATGGCTTCGAGCGCTTTGAGAACGCCTCGCAACACGTCATTAAGGGTATTGAAGGTTTGAGCAATACTGCGAACATCAGGTACATTCATATAAACTTCGTTCATGACTTAATCCTCCGGATTTAATTTGACTGTTCTGCAACAGATTGAATGATATTCGATTTAGTAAAATTTGAAAGCGTCGGTCAGCTTGGAATTGACTAACTGCGAGACGCGCTCATCAACGCGAACGATGATGTCTTCGGCTTTGGTAACCAGGGTTTTGGTGACATCGATTTCGGTGCCAATACTGGTGACTTTGGGAATGACCAGGGTGTTGAGCTCTTCCATAAAGGCGTTGGCCCCTTCACCGATCCAGGCCCCGCCGGAGACAATATCGACGATTTTGTGAATGGGCTTGAGAACTTGCTCGTCAACCACATTGAACTGCTTTTGCAGTTGGTTGAGGGCGCTTTCCAATAATTTGCGGGCTAACCGCATTAGGATGCTTTTAAAGAACATGACGTTTCTCCTTAAAAAGTAGTTGGTTGATTAGTTGGTTAGTTAGTTGGTTGGTTGGGGTGTTAGGTGGTTGCCAGCCAATGGGCTAACTTAGGTTGATTAGAATTTACTCTTAGCGCGACGATCGGCTTCTTGCATGAAGTTGATGGCAGCTTGGACGTCGCCGGCCATTTCTTTGAACTTATCGGTTAGTTTGGTGATACTGGGGACCAGACTGCCGTTGATGGCGTCTTTGAAGGCTTCCCCACCTTTACCAAGCAATGCGCCTGATTGGAGTTGTTCAGCAATTTTCTTCATCTGAGCGTTGGTTTGTTTGAGCTGTTCTTCTCCGGCGTTGAAAGCTTTGATCATATCTTCAGCTTTGCCGTAATCGAGTTTAATTTCTTCGTGTGCCATTGTTACCTCCGGTAATTGGGTTAATTTAATTTATTGGTTGGGTTTATGATTTTTTGAAGAGGGAGGCGGCTTCCTCTTCAGATTGATGAACTTGTGAGATAATCTCTTTGGTGACTCGGTTGGCTTCTCTTAAAGCTTGATAGAAGCGACCTGAGGCCGGAATGACTTCGTCATCCATTTCCGCCTTGAAGGCGTCGGCGCCGCGACCGAGCCAGCCGCCGTCGCGTAGTTCGCGGTAGCTGGCGTGAGTTTTCTGGATCATTTGCTCGATCTCTTCGGCTTCCTTGGCAAACTGATTGGCGATTTCTTCGAGTTGTTCGTAATCTGCTCTAATTTCGTCACTCATAATGCATTACTCCTTATATTTAATTTATTAATAATAATTGAACTATTAAGCAGAAGTTTTTGTGGGGCTGAGTGGTTTTCTGTCAGCGCCACCGGATGTTCTCTTTATACCACCCAACTGCGCCTAAACTGCGCCTAAAGTGCGAAAAATTTGGCGATAAAATAAGCAATATTTAGGTGACTGGCACGGTTGTTTGTAGAAAACGCTGAGCGGAACCCCACCATACAAATACCGCGATTAAGTGCCAGTCACCTAAGATGCTGAAAACAAAAAAAAGGCGTCGATGACTAATCGACGCCTTTTAAAAGGTAGGATGGTCTATAATTAAGTTGAAGGTTGATGTTGAGGATTGCCCAGCAGCCGGCCTTGCCAGACAGCCGAGAGCAAGATGGGGGAGGCGATAACCAGCAGAGTCAAGCCTACCAGTAAGATGAGCTCTTGGGCATCACCCCGGCCTTGTGTGACCAGTTTGGCATTGCCAATCCAGGAGGTGTAGAAATCGTAAGCCAGGGCAATAATCCAAAAGAATTTGACCATAACCCCCACAAAGCCTTGCCTTAGCCGTAAAATACGAGCCGTATTGATGACAAAAGCGGCAATTAAGGCGCTAAATAAAATGGAAGCTGCAATTTGAAATGGCCCAAACCCCAGTACCTGAATGGTCCCGTAGGCCGTGGTAAAAACATCCCATATTGTCGCTGATAATAAAACGATGACCAGGAAAAGTTTCATAATCTCATACCTCGTGTTTGTCAGTTTCGCTTTTTACTTATTTTAAATCAATTTGGCGCTCTGAGGGCTACTCAAAGGGGTGATTTTTGGTTTAGGGTCAGAGCGAACTTGAAATAGCTCTCATGGAACCGGGTGGTTGAGTT
This sequence comes from Anaerolineae bacterium, assembly GCA_020433785.1. The sequence continues at coordinate 1,151 of JAGRCC010000743.1, read as the reverse complement.
AATCATCCCATTGGGTGATAGTCATGGGCTAAATATCGCAATTGAGGCAATTGAATTATAATGGCCTGACTAAAAATAGGACTTAGAGCTTCGATATTGATCGAGGGGGATCTTATGAATCAAGCGTTACCCACAAATGATGCTGTTCAGGATTTTCATCAAGCCCGCCGGAAGGCAGCGATGGAAGAGGTGCTCGCCCGGTTTACGGGCAAATCGACCAAGCTGTTATCCTTTAATGAGGTTAGCCAAAAGTTAAAATCTGCCGGCAGCATTGATAAAGGCGTTCAGGAAATTCCGGTTGAGGCTATTGTGGGTAGCAGCGGCCGCTATGAAGATTTTTCCCGCTCTTTTCTGCCACTGCGCCGCAGCGATCTTGATCGCTGGGCCAGCGTTCAGGCCTACGTCAAGCAGAAGGGCATTGCGAATATGCCGCCCATTGCCGTTTATCAGATTGGCGAGGTTTACTTTGTGTCAGACGGGAATCATCGTGTTTCGATTGCCCGCCACATGGGGGTAACCCATATCAAAGCCAGCGTGATTGAACTACAAACCAAGGTGGCTTTATCGCCGGATGACCGGCCGGACGATTTGATTTTGAAGGTCGAGTATGCGGACTTCTTAGCCCGGTCAAATTTAGACGAGAGTCGGCCGGAGGCCGATTTGCAGTTGACCGTTCCGGGCAAATATTGGATCCTGGAAGCGCAAATCGAAGCCCACAGTTTCTTAGCCGGCGGTGGTTCGGACCAGCCGATTTCATTCGAGGAGGCGGCGGTATTGTGGTTCGACAGCGTATACTCCGGCGTAGCCCAACTCATTCGCGATCGCGCCTTGCTGAGTGACTTTCCCGATCGCACCGAAGCGGACTTATACGTGTGGGCTTTTGAGCATCGCGCTGCCCTAAAGCAGGTTTTAGAATGGGATATGGGTATCGGCACCGCGTTGCATGATTTTACGGCGCAGCAAAAGGCGGAGTTAAAGGGCGCGGCCCAACGAATTCAACAGTTGAAAGGCCGCGTTACCCCTAAACAGCTCGCCTCTAACCCCAACAAGACCGGTGTATGGCAAAAAGAAAAAACCGCCGCTCCTGCCCCGAGCCGTTTGTTTTTCAATGTGTTAGTCGCCCTTACCGGCGACGCCGCCGGCTGGCAAGC
>JAGRCC010000742.1 GCA_020433785.1 Anaerolineae bacterium | reverse complement strand
CGATATCGAACCAGCGATTAGCTTTGACCTGGTAGAGACGATCCAGGTAGTCCATTTCGTTGAGGTTGAGCGGCCCATTTTCTAACGTCGGGGCCAAAGCCGCCGTCATGATGACCGCATCGGGATCGATCTCGCGCAGGTTGAGCGCCCCTTCACGCAACATAGCCGCGTAGGCCGGCGCATCGACAAAGGCGTGGCCCCAGTTGGCGCTGAGATTCGGCTCGTCCCAAATTTGGTAGACCTTAACCTGATGGTGATAGCGGGCGGCAAAAGCGCGGGCGAACCGGCCAAAATCGCTAGGGGCGAGGGGCGGGGCGGTCGCGGTGCTGTGCGGCGCTCGCGCCCAACGGGGGGAGGTGGAGAGGACGGCGATGAGTTTGAGAGTTGGTTGGTTTGAGAGTTGGTTAGTTTGAGAGTTGGTTGGTGGTCTGGGTAGGTGGGGGTTATTTTTAGACAGAGTTACTTGGTTGAAGTTGGCGATGGCGGTGGTGATGCGGTCGAGCTGCTGCCAGTTGAAGCGGCCCGGCTCCGGCTCGATGTCCGCCCAGCGAATGGATTGGCGCAGCCAAGTGAACCCGCTGGCATGGAGTGCTTCGAGTGTTAACTTAAGGGCCTCATCATCATACTGAGTTAGGTCGATGGTGACGCCGTAACCTTTGTCGGCGGCTAGAGGGCCGGCCGGAAGTGGCGGTGTTAAGCGAGATAGCTGGTTGAAACAATAGACGGCCGACACGATTGAGGTTACAAAAAGAAGGGTCAATATTTTTAAGAACTGAGAATTTAATGACCTAAACATTTTGTCAATCGATGGGGATATGAGAGAGTGGAAGTGAGAAAGTTGCTATTGGAAATAGCATTATCGCCTCATCTCCATATCCTCGGTCAATCGTTGCACAATGCCGATGATGAGAAAAAACACAAAGGCAAGGTCAACTAAAAAGTAGGAATTATCGACCAGGCCGTGGCCCACAAAAGCGGTCATGCTGCCCATAAATCCGAGTATTAGCGGATCGGCCTGCTGCTTGAAAAGTCGCCAGGCGTTGCGCCAAAAAGCAACTTGCAAGCCAATTAACAAAAGAATCCCTCCTACACCCAAACGTGTACCAAAATCCAAAATCAAGTTGTGAGGGTGATTCAGGTCGGGTTCCTGCCAAGCTTCTAGCAAAATGTAGCGGGTGCGGTATTGATACAAAAAATTGTCCAGGCCAATGCCGATCAGCCAATGATCTTGCAACATTGCCCAAGAAGACTGCCACAATTTGAGCCGAAAAAAGCCGGTGCTGCCCTCGCCAATACTAAAGGTGGCGCGAAAACGTTCGGTTTGGCTTAAGGGAACCAGCGCTAGAACAAACACAACCACTCCAATACCCATCGCCACGGCCACCTGCCGCCAGGCTCGACCGCGATGGCGTAGGCCATACAGCAGCGTCATCACTACCAGGCTAGATGGTAATCCAAGCAGCAGCGCTCCCTTAGAGAACGTCAGATACAAGGCCAGGCTGACCGGCAGCAGCGCCAGCCCATACAACCAGCGCCGCCGTGAGGCTGGCGACAACACCGCCACCGCCAGCAGCAGCGGCCAGGCTCGATCCAGAATAAGGGCCAAATTATTAGGTGAGCCTCCGGCCAACCCCAACGCCCGGCGTACCCCCTCGGCATCGATGGTCTGATCAGTGAAAAAGTAAAAATAAAGCGCAACCACCGCCTGCAACGTGGCTCCGCTGACAAAGACATCGATCAAGCGCCAAACCCATCGTTTAGGCGTGGGGTTTGGGCCAAAGTCGAGCCCTTGGCGGACCAGAAAGTAAAAGATGACCGACTCGACCACCACGACGCGCCATTCGCGCAGACTGACGGCTAAGTTATCGGCAGTTAGGGTGGCAAAGAAGGCGAGTATTACTAGAGCGATAGCAAAGAGATCGGCAGGGCGGTTGATAATTGATAATGGGGGGTTGGAGATTGGGGATTGGAGATTAGAGATTGGGGATTGAGGGGGGGAGGGTTTAGCCTTAGCCTTGTGCTGATCAATCACCGGCTCTGAGGCATACCAGGATCGGCCGAGGGTGAGAAGAAGGCGGAAGGTGAAGCCAAGAAAGGTGAGCGCTAGCGTAAGTTCGACGGGAGAGAAAGCGCCAATCGGGAGGCGGAGCGGGATTTCAAACAGAAAGACGGCGAGGGTAACGAGAGCCAGGCCGAGATCGGGGCGGAGAAGGATGAGCAAAGTTAAGAGCGGTAGTAACACCAAAGCAACGAGGCCCTGTATGAAAAAAATAACGGCGGCTAGACCAAAGGTTAGGATGAACTGCCCGCGCTCACCGAGAATGGCATAGAGAGTGACAACGATTTCGCTCCAGGCCCAAACTTGTTTGACGATTTGAGACCACGCGCCGATCACCAGCCATAAAATCCCCAGCCCGGTTGCTGCTGCGGCCAGGCCGGCGATCGTCAGGCCGGTTTGCCAGACGCGAGTATCGATTTCATTAGCAACGGTCCAACCGGCGATGGCCCACTGCTCCCACCCGCCCTCCGCTTCGATGAGAGCTTCATGGCGGCCCTCGGGTAAGTAACGCGCCAGGGTGACCGTAGCTTGGTCGTAAAGGGGATCGCTTAGAATGAGGTAGCTACGGCCTTGGCTATCTTGGGGTAAGGTATTGGCGGGTTGGCCGTCGATGGTCACCCACAAATGGCCACGAAAGTCGCCGCGATTGATGGTCAGGTCTAAACGGGTGCCTTCAAATGGAATAGACAACGTACGCGGCGCTTCCGAGGGGATATCGGCTAACGTGGCGGCGAAGCGCCAACCGGTGCTAAACTGGCCGCTGGGGTGCGTAGCCGGGTAACGTCCTGGAAAAGCCGATGTCTCGGCAGCGGCGGTTTCGATTACGGCCAAAATTTCCGGTGTTTCGGTTAAGGCAAAGCCTCGGGCCGAATCGTCAGCCGTCAAGCCATCGGCATCCCAGCGAGCGGCCAGTATGGGGCCGAGCCAGGGCCAGTGGCGGCGGGCGTGATCGATGGCTTCAGCTGTGCGCGGTGCTTGTATCGCCGGCAGATCGTTGCTCCAAGGGGACGGTTGGCCGGCCCAATCGGCCGGCAGCGCGACCCAGCCGAAGCCGGTGGCCCAGATGGGCGTATCGCCATCGCCATGGTTGAGCATGACTTGCCGAATCAATTCGGCGCGGCGGAAGTTCAACTGGTCGGGCGCGGGCGCGTCGAGCGGTTTGGTCCATAAGCCAAAGGGTTGGATGGCGACGACATCGAACCAGCGATAGGCGTTGACCTGGTAGAGGCGATCCAGGTAGGTCAGTTCGTTAAAGTTGAGCGGGCCGTCCTCCAAAGTGGCGGCCAGGGCGGCAGTTAGAATAATCGCTTCGGGGTCGACCGTTCGAATATTAAGCGTCGCTTCGCGGAGCAAATCGGCGTAGGCGGCGGCGTCAATAAACGTATCACCCCAGAAGGCACTGAGATTGGGTTGATGCCAGATTTGGTAGTGATCGATCCGGTCACCATAGCGGGCGGCGAAGGCACGGACGAAAGCACCAAAGTCGCTGAGTTCGGTGGGGGGAGTGGTGAGGGAGGTATTGGCGGGTCTGGCCCACGAGGGCGTATCTTGTAGGACGGCGATGAAGTGGAAGGGGGTTGGTTGGATAGTTGGTTGGTTGGTTGGATAGTTGGTTGGTTGGTTGGATAGTTGGTTGGTTGGGTTGTTAGATTGGTGGTTGAAGTTGGTGACGGCGTCGATGATGCGGTCGAGGGGCTGCCAGTTGAATTGGCCTGGCTCCGGTTCTAGATCGGCCCAGGAGATGGGCTGGCGCAGCCAAACGAGGCCGCTAGCGTGCATCGCTTTGAGGGTCTGATCAAGGGTTTCGTCGTCATATTGGGTCAAATCGATGGTGACGCCATAGCTCTTGTCGGCGGCCAGAAAATTGGCGGGTCGCGGTGGTTGGCTGCGCCGAATCTGCCAGCCAAAGTATCCGGCAGCGAGAGCCGAGAGTATGAATATGGGCATCAGGATTAACCCCCACCAGGAGGTACGTTGTATCACGATTTACAATTCACCTGGGAATTAGTATACTCACATGCATTATTTCAAATGTGTTGAGTATAGCGATTGTTGAAGGATTGACAAAGCTGAATTCGATGACTAATAGTATGAAAGCTCTATTTTCAGATTTATTAAATTATAGCCTTGAGTTGGGGCAAGAAATTTTGGCTAAGCGGTCTGAGAAACAACGAAAATCTCAAGGCCAATTTCTTACCCCTATACCGGTGGCTCGGTTTATGGCCAAACAACTTGGAGATGTCAGATCGAGTAGTCGTATACTGGAGCCGGCTATTGGTTCCGGTATCTTAGTTTGCGCCACAATTGAACAAATTGTGGCCCGAAATCAGCCGGGCGAATTTTGGCTTGATGGGTATGAAACAGATGAAGAATTATGTCAAGTTACAAAGGAAGTAGTGTCCTTGGCTCAAGAAAGAGCCGCGAAATACGGCGTTATTATTCATCATTGCATTCAAAACAAAGATTTTATCCTTGATAATGTGCCCGTCTATCAACCTCATTTGTTTTTAGCTGAAGGCTCAACCCCTCCAGGGGCACAGACTTTGTATGACTACATTATCGCCAATCCGCCGTACTTTAAACTTAACAGCAAAGATCCACGTGCAGAAGTAGCAACCGGTCAAATAAAAGGGCATACAAATATTTACACCTTGTTTTTAGCTTTAAGTGCTACCAAACTCGCACCTCATGGAAAAGCCTGTTTTATCGTACCACGCAGTTTTTGTTCGGGGGCTTATTTTTCAGCATTACGCCAGGAACTCATAGAGAAAACTAGGCCGTATGCATTACATCTCTTTGAGTCACGCGAAGCGGCATTTAAAGATGATGCTGTACTACAAGAAAATATCATTATTTCTCTTGAGAAGAAAAAATCAGATCGAGGCTATCCCACATCGACCGATCGCTTTAATATTTCCACGTCCAAGGGAATTACCGCTTTAGAGGATTCATTGCTCTATCGCGAAGTTTCGTTAGAAAAATTTGTGAGTAAAAGGAATGGTTCGTTATTTTTCAGGTTACCTGCTGGTGAGTTGGATGAACAAATCATCGATATTATTGACGGCTGGCCCGAGTCACTCAATCAATTGGGATTAAATGTTTCAACTGGGCCGGTGGTCCCTTTTCGCTCTCGGTCCAGTCTAACCGATAGAGAGGCCGTCAAATTAGGGAAGGCCGTCCCTTTACTATGGATGCACAATATTAAGCGGCAAAAGGTTGATTGGCCGGCTCTCAATGGGTCCAAACCGCAAGGGTTATATCTTTCTGCAGAAGGAAAATCGTTGTCTACCCCTACATCAAATTATGTTTTGCTTAGAAGATTTAGCGCCAAAGAAGAACCGCGCCGGCTTATCGCCGCGCCTTTTTTAGAGGATGAATTTGACCGCTATGAGACCATTGGCTTAGAAAATCATCTTAACTATATCTACCGTAAACGTGGACAACTTAGTAAGCCAGAGGCGATTGGTTTGGCGGCTTTACTTAATTCGGCGCTTATTGACCGATATTTTCGTATCACAAATGGTAATACCCAGGTCAATGCGACCGAATTGCGAGCTTTACCGTTACCGCCTTTAGAGGTAATTCTAACTATTGGGCAAGCCATACTAAAGCTTGATACGACTGATCAAGAGTCGAATCTCGAGCCGATTGTATTTACTACATTGCGCAACTCAGGGCTTATACCGCAAGACTTTCCGGCCATTAGGGAGACAAGGTTTACTATGGGAAAAATTCAAGAAG
>JAGRCC010000741.1 GCA_020433785.1 Anaerolineae bacterium | reverse complement strand
CGGTACGGACCGTTCGGCGGTTGGTACAGGCCGTTCGGCGGTGGTACGGACCGGTCGGTACGGACGGTTCGGCGGCGGTACGGACCGTTCGGCGGATGGTAGGAACCATTTTTTGGTGGTAGGAATGACTTTTCAGAGGTAGGAATGATTTTTCGGATGGTAGGAACGGTTTTTTGGCGGTAGGAATGATTTTTCGGATGGTAGGAACGGTTTTTTGGCGGTAGGAATGACTTCTCGGATGGTTGGAATGACTTTTCGGATGGTAGGAATCATTTTTTAGATGGTAAAGGGGACATTTTTACGGTACGAGCCACTTTTTGGCCAGGGAAGGGGTCATTTCAGCTGTGATCAGCCACAATCTGCTCGACTAGGGCTCGCTCATCGGCTAGGGTCGTAACGGTGCCATCAACGCGGGCATCTCGGAGGGCGTCGATAATGGTTTTGAAAATAGGGCCGGGCCGCAGTTGAAATTCTTCCTTCAGGTAGTTGCCATCGATGAGCGGGGCCACATCTTTTAGATCGGCCTCATAGCGGGCCAGGTGCTGGCAGGCGGCGACATCACCGAGCGCCAGCCAGGCGATAAGACGGGCGTCGCTGGAGGTGCCGTCCAATAAATGGCACAGGCGGCTGGCTTGATCGGCGGCGGCGATTTTGACTACCGAGCGTTTGATTTTGTAGACCTGCTTCAACGTTGTGCGCTGATGGGTGCGCAGGTTTAGACGCTCCATGAAATGATCGAGTTCGTCTTTGGCTAGCCAAAACGACATTAGCCCCAGATAATGGACCGGTTCCGGCGCTGTATCGCGCCAGGGTGTGTCGCCTAAGCCGGTTTGCAACTTATCTAACGCGGCCAGAAGTAGGTCATCAACCATGAGGCCGTGGTGAATAACCGCCAGAATACCCAGCCGATCAAGTTGTTGTAGCGCCAGCGCCGGCTGGCGTTCGCGGAAAATCAGCTCAAGCTCGCGATTAATCCTCTCCCCACTGACCCGGTCGAGCAGATCAAGGGCGTTGTCCAATAGTTCCGCCGTTCGTTCCTCCAACTCAAATTCAAGCCGGGCCATAATGCGTGCCGCTCGCAGCATGCGGGTTGGGTCTTCGACAAAGCTGAGGCTGTGCAGCACCCGAATGAGCCGCGCCTCCAAATCATTGCGCCCGCCGTAAAAATCGAGTAGTTCGCCAAAATGATGGGGGGACAGGCGCAGAGCCAAGGTGTTAATGGTGAAATCGCGCCGGTGCAGGTCTTGGCGGATGGAGCTTTGTTCTACTTCCGGCAGCGCCGACGGGTGGCGGTAAAATTCGGAGCGGGCCGTAACAAAATCGAGCGAGGCCAGATAGATTTGTTTGCCGGTCCTATCGTACACAAACGGCAGCGGTTCCGGCGGAATCCATTTAGCCGTCCCAAAGCGGCGATGGCTGCGCACCCGGCCGCCGTGCCGATCGCACAAAACCTCGGCCAGCGCAATGGCGTCACCCTCCACCACGAGATCGAGATCAAAGCGCGGGCTGGCCTTAGCTTTGGCCTTCGGGCTGTCTTCGAGCATGGTTAGCAATAAGTCCCGGACGAAGCCGCCCACAATGTAGAGGCTGTCGCCCTGGTTGGCGGCGATCTCACCGGCTTCACAGACCAGATCGAACAGATCGGCCGCCAGGCTGGTGGCCAATTGACTGGCTAAGCTGAAGTGAGCCGCTCGATGACTGTTTTTAAGCTGCCACAGGTTGATCAAATCGGTCCGGGTTACAATACCGATAATCTGCCCGCTGTCGGGGTTGATGACCGGCACCTGACCAATCTTGGCTTCGGTCATCAACTTTTGCACGGTATCGACGCTGTCTACAGGCGTCGCCTGAAATCGACCTTTGGTCATAAATTGGCTGATAGCCGCTCCTTCCAATCGGTGGCGCAGGGCTTTATCGACCTCGCGGCGCGACAGGATGCCGACAACCTCTTGCGTGGTCTGGTCAACCACCGGAAACCCTTCATGACCGTAGCGATCCATCATCTGCGAGGCATGTTGCACGGTGTCAGTAGGGGCCAGCGTCCGCGCCCCCTTGGACATAATCTGGCCGATAGTCAACGCCGGTTTCACTTCCAGCCGCAACAACCGCGCCAGTTTTTCCGTAACATCGACCAAACGCCCGCTCTTAATCAAAGCGGCTGACGCCCGGGGATGGCCGCCGCCGCCAAAAAACTCGGCAATTTCGGCCACGTTAATGGCATCGTTCACGGAGCGGGCCACCATTTGGATATGGTCGGTCATATCGACTAAAATAAAAAGCCCATCCGGTTGGTACAAATCGCGTAGCCGGCTGGCCAGTACGCTGATCTCTTCGACGTAATGATCGACGCTGGCGGTGCTGATCACTATGGTGTGGCCGTAGAGCTCTAACGTTTCTAAATTTTCAACCAACTGGTCAAACAGCAGCTTTTGCTCGTCGCTCATGGCATAGTTGAGGTAATCGCGAACGACATCAAGGTGGGCATGCCCATCGGCCAGCAGCCAGGCCGCCGCCTTGAGATCGCGTGAGGTAGTGCTGCCATAGGTAAATGAGCCGGTATCTTCGTAGATGCCCAGCAGCATCAGGGTGGCTTCCAATGGCGTGAGCGTCAGGGCTAATTCGCAAATCTTTTCAATCAGGACGGTGACATTGGCCCCGGTGTTCGATAGGCTAATTTTGGCCTCCGGCGGCAGTGTTTGGTGCAGTTCGTGATGATCGATGACTTGAAGTTTGAACTGGCCTTTGAGGGTTTTAAGCCGGGGAATCTGCTGGGTATCGACCAGAGTCAATTGCTCCACCGGCTCACGGCCCAGATCGGTGTGGCGCACAAACGGCAGCTTGCTCTCATACAGAGTCACAAAATCGCGCACATTGCGATTGAGGGTCGGCGGCAAAACCGGCACCGCCTCAGGATAAAGATGCCAGGCTCCCAGTAGTGAGGCGATGGCGTCAAAGTCGGCATTGGTATGGGTGTAGATGATATGCATAGCTAGAGTATACCATGTTTTTGGCGTTTTTAGAGTTTATGGAATTTGTGGAGTTCGTAGCGTTTGTAGCGTTTGTAGCGTTTGTGGGGTTGGGGGAATTTGGTTAGAGCAGGTGAGGAAATGGGGGAAATGGAGATGATTAAGCCGGTGATTATCCGTGCAGCGACGCAGGTGGATACAGCCGCAATTGCTCATTTATGGGCGAGTACATTTCCGGATAAGTTTGGTCCAATTTTGGGGGTTAAAGCTGAGCCAATCCTGTATGATTATTTGCGATTAAGCGAACATCATCTTCGAGCGACCACCGTAGCCGAGACCTCAGACGAGGTTGTCGGGTTTATCGCCCTAAAGTTGCCGTCGTCCACGCATTTCCATGGGGGTCGATGGCTGTGGCATGCGTTACATCTTCACCAAAGTAGCTGGGAGTCAGCCTGGAGTTTTCTCAAAATGAGTTTGGTTGATAATCGCCGTCGGGTAGAGGCGAACGAGGTTTATATCGAAATGTTAGCCATCGCCGCGACCTGGCGCGGCCGCGGCCTGGCTCGCCGACTTATACAACACGCCGAGCAGGTAGCCGCGATTGAAGCGGCGAAACAAATTAGTCTGAATGTCGTCTGTGATAATGCGGCGGCGATTGAGGTCTATCACAAACTGGGGTTTGAATTGAAACGACAGCAGTCAAGCCACATTTTGGCCATGCTGACCGGCCATCGAGGCTATTATGAAATGGTCAAGCCTCTCCCAAGTTGAAGGTGGCCGGCCGGGTTAGGTCGACTACCGAGCAAATTCACGCAGAAAGAAGTCAACGCGGTCTTTGAGAGCGGATTTAGCTTTATCGCTGTCCATGCGCTCGACCACAACGCCGTTGTGAAAGAGAATGAGCGTGGGCAAAATCAATACTTCGTAGTTGGAAGTAACAACCGGGCATTCGTCGATATTGACCTTAACCGTTTTGACCTGTCCGGGATAACGATTGGCAATATCCTCTAACAGAGGTTCAAGTGCTTGGCAAGGGACACACCACTCCGCCCAAAAATCGGCAATAACCAGGATATCACTTTTAAGCACCTGGGCATCAAAACTATTGTCGGTTACATCTATCAGCGAGGCCATTGTGACCAGTTCCTCCAATTGAATTTGTTACAACTATACTCCGCTCCTTGATGTGTGTCAACATTTAACGAGGCCAGATTAATATCCTTATAAAACTTTCCTAACCGTTTTTGACTTAATAATATGATCATAGTATTATATTGTCGCTATATATCGAATATCATTTTGTAGTTAAGTCTTTCCCCAACAGCTTGATCTTCTAAAATTTTATCAAACACCTATCAATCTAAATTAGCACCACGGGGGTGCTTTATCAACACAGACAGGATTATGCATAGTTCAACCTAGTGGCTAATTTCTTGACGCCGCTTTTTGGTGTTTTAAAGTGACTCATGGGTAAGCAAATACCTCAACGCCACATTTGACAACGTCGAAAAAACCGATATACTAACAAATGTTCAATCCAACGTCTTCTCTGAACATTTGTCCAAACCCTATTAAAGGCGCACCCTAAGTAACCATTCTCATCATCACTACTAGCTGCTTGTCCAGGCCAAGATATCAGTAAGCAATGGCTACGATACTTAACGACGAGGTCGTGATGCTTACCGCTGAAATGATTGTAACTGTTTTTTATAATCAAAGTTGTTTTTGCATTGGTCCAATCCCTAAAAAAGGCACAGGGTGACTCAAAATATATTTTGAGTCACCCTGTGCCTTTTTTGTTTTTCTAAAATGGTCCAGATAACGGTTTTCTTAACTCTACGTTACAAAACATCAAATTTTTTGGAGGAAAACGTGATTATTCGTTCCCCCCCTGACATACGGCTAACCAGACAGTATGATCAGGCCAAAAGAAAAAAGGAGATACCAGCAAACTTGGCCGTAAGGTGGTATCCCCTGGAAGTGGTGGGGCATTTCGTGTTATTTATTTTTAACACTAAATAGCCCACTCACCCTTATTATACTTTAGGCCGTTAAATATTCAAGGAAACACGAACTCTCTTTTGATTTGAAGAGAAAATCACAGACGAAACTTAAATAAATTTCCGAATTCGAGGGAGAATATATAATGAACCTTTTAATGGCCGAACTGGTCGGCACAATGATCCTGATCCTGTTAGGGGATGGCGTCGTTGCTAACGTGGTATTGAGTAAAAATAAAGGTGAAGGCGGCGGCGGTGGTGGCGCCTGGATTGTCATAACCGCTGGCTGGGGTTTCGCCGTGGCGGTAGCCGTGTACATAACCGGTTGGGTCAGTGGCGCGCACATTAATCCGGCAGTAACGATTGGTTTGGTTTCGATTGGGTCGCTCGATGTTGGCTCTGCTTTCCTGTACATTATCGGGCAATTTATTGGGGCCTTCCTGGGCGCAGTGCTGGTATTCATTGCCTACTATGACCACTTCAAAGCCACCGATGATCCCGGCCTCAAGTTAGCTGTCTTCTCCACCGGCCCGGCGATTCGCAATACCCCAATGAACCTGATTACTGAAATTATCGGTACGGCCATGTTATTAATAGGGGTGTTGGGTATTACCAACGCTAATAACGGCCTCGGCAGTGGTATTACGCCATATTTGGTCGGTATTCTGGTTTTCAGTATTGGTCTGTCACTTGGCGGGCCGACCGGTTACGCAATTAACCCCGCTCGTGATCTGGGGCCACGGATTGCCCACGCGGTTCTCCCCATTCCCGGTAAAGGCAGTTCAGATTGGGAGTACTCCTGGATCCCTGTCGTCGGGCCGATTATCGGCGGTATTCTGGGCTGTATGCTCTATCAATTCCTGTTCCTGCCCATGTGGGGCGGCTAAATCAATAGTACTTAACCCTTTAGTACAAACGCTTTGTTTTATTCTAAAGAAAGGATTGAAGGATGAAAAAACTGATTAACAACGTAGATGACGTTGTCCGCGAGTCATTAGCCGGCTTGGCCGCGGCTCATGCGGACCTGGTGAGGGTTGAATACGATCCAGCGGTGGTCGTCCGGGCCGACGCCCCGGTGCAAGGCAAAGTGGGCATTGTCTCCGGCGGAGGCAGCGGCCACGAACCGATGCACGGCGGTTTTGTTGGCGTCGGCATGCTCGATGCCGCCTGCCCCGGCGATGTCTTCACCTCGCCCACCCCTGATCAAATGGAAGCCGCCACCAAAGCGGTCGACGGCGGAGCGGGCGTCTTGCACATCGTCAAAAACTACACCGGCGACGTGATGAACTTCGAAATGGCCGCCGAACTGGCCCAAGCCGAAGGCACTAATGTGGAAGCCGTGGTCATCGATGATGACGTGGCTGTCCAGGACAGCCTCTACACGGCGGGTCGCCGCGGTGTGGGCGCGACCGTCCTGGCCGAAAAGATTTGCGGCGCCGCCGCCGAACGAGGCGATAACCTTAAAGCCGTGGCCGATCTGTGCCGTAAAGTCAATACCAATTCCCGTTCGATGGGTATGGCGCTGACCTCCTGCACCGTGCCGGCGGCCGGCAAGCCCACCTTTGAGATTGGCGATGACGAAATGGAAATCGGCATCGGCATCCACGGTGAACCGGGCCGCGAGCGCATGGCCGTCAAATCGGCCCACGAGATCGTCGGCATGATGGCCGAAGCGATTGTGTCAGACCTGCCGTTCAGCAGCGGCGACAACGTCATCGCGATGGTTAACGGCATGGGTGGCACCCCGCTCATCGAACTGTATCTGATTTACAACGAATTGAATGAATTCTTGAAAGACAAAGGGATTACCATCGCCCGTAAATTAGTCGGGAACTACATCACCTCACTGGAAATGGCCGGCTGCTCGATCACGCTGCTCAAAGCGGACGACGAACTCCTCCAATTGTGGGATGCGCCGGTTCATACACCAGCACTTCGTTGGGGAGCATAAACAATGGCAGTCAGTCGAGATAATCTATTGGCCTGGATCGAGGCCCTACAGCAAGTTTACAGCGAAAATAAAGAATACCTGACCAAGCTAGACTCCGCTATTGGCGACGCCGATCACGGCATCAACATGAACCGGGGCTTTACGGCCGTCAAAGCTGAACTGGAGAAGAACCCACCTGATAATATTAGTAACGCGTTGAAAACCGTAGCGATGACCCTAATCAAAACCGTGGGGGGAGCCTCAGGCCCGCTTTATGGCACGTTCTTTTTACGAGCTAGCAGCGCTGTGACCGGCAAAGAAACTCTGGAGCCGGCTGATGTAGTGGCCTTGTTTGAAACCGGTTTCTCCGGCATCATCCAGCGTGGTAAAGCGGAAGTGGGCGACAAAACCATGGTCGATGCCTGGACACCCGCTGTAGCCGCCATGAACGAAGCCTTAACCAATGGCGCCACGGTAAAGGAAATTCTGGAAAAAGGAGCGACCGCGGCCGAACAGGGCATGCAAAGCACCATCCCGATTCAAGCCAGAAAGGGCCGAGCCAGCTATCTGGGTGAACGCAGCAAAGGTCACCAAGACCCCGGCGCAACATCGACTTATCTGATGTTAAAACAAGCTGCTGAACTCTGGTCATAGGTTATCCGACTTAAGATTGGGACAACCATCTCAGGTTTGTCCCCTGACTTTTAATTTAACTAAGTCACCACGATGTGACAATATTAATAAGTATCAGTGTAGATAAGGAGAATATAATGGCAAAATATGTTGCTTCAATCGATCAAGGGACCACAAGTACCCGCTGTATGATTTTTAACCACGCCGGTGAGGTAGTGGCCGTACACCAACTCGAACATGAGCAAATTTATCCCAAACCAGGCTGGGTTGAGCACGATCCGATGGAAGTTTGGAATCGCACCGTTGATGTCGTCAAAGGCGCAATGGAGCGAGCGAACGCTAGCGCCAGTGATATCGCGGCGGTTGGCATCACCAACCAGCGCGAAACCACTGTGGTTTGGGACAAGAAAACCGGCAAACCCTACTATAACGCTATTGTCTGGCA
>JAGRCC010000740.1 GCA_020433785.1 Anaerolineae bacterium | reverse complement strand
CAAATAGATAGGGGTAGATTCAAACGGAAGGGCTTTTGGCGATAAAAAAAGGGGGTCGGCTTTGAACCGAAGGGTTTTCTGGAATAAAAACAGAGGGCCGGTTTCAAACCGAGGGGCTTCTGAGGAGGCAAACAGTCTCGCCTGAGACGACATCGACAATGAAAATTTACCGGAGCGACAAAGCTTGCTTTGTCATTCAGCCCCAGGTCAAAGGGTGCGTTTCAGTTATGGGGCGAAATAGAAACACTGAATTAATGAGGGAAATGAGACCACTGATCCAGTTCAGGTGGTGTTCTCATCAATCCCATGTCAAGAAAGCCCTATATATCGAAAGGCTGAATTCAGTGCAATCATCATTTTCAGTGTTTCACTGTTTCAACCAGCGCCGGTTGCCCCTAAATAGAAATGCACCCCAGGTCAAAGTTTACTTTGACGCTCCAGACGTTTATTTTCAAGGGGGTTGACAGAAGCTCCACAACAGCACTTGCGCCTGTCTTTATAAAAGGTAATTACGTGCCAGTAACCTCTTCTGCTGAATAAATACGGTAAAAGTTTAGATCAAGCGTTACAGCAACTTTCCATTTAACTCTTCGCGCTTAAAGGTCTTCTCCGACGCAATCAGATCGCGAGCAATCGGTACACGTCCCCATACGTTCCACAGCAGAACGCCGCGTACTTTCCCCGCTTGCAGGTAATACACTACGCCTTTTTTATACGTTTCCTGCCACTTTTCAACCGTCTCCAGGTCGGAATTGATTTCGCCGATGGCCTCATAACCCAGGTCAAACATATCCGAGTAGAACATCGGCGAGTGATTATACTCGACGTCATCATCGCCGGCCATAATGTAACCGGCGACGCCGCCCATAGTCAGCGCGTTGTCTTCATGCTCAACCCGTCGATATTCTTTGAGAAACGGATCGAAAAAAACAGCGACATCGCCGGCCGCGAAAATATCGGGCTGGCTGGTGCGCAGCTTTTTATCGACCACAATCCCGTTGTCGACCGTTAATCCGGCGGTTTCAGCCAACTCCGTATTAACCTCGATGCCAATCCCGGCCACCAGCCCATTGACCGCAATCTCCCGGCCGTTCATCGTCACCACGGTTAGATCGGCGCCGTTCCCCCTCACCTGCGTCACTTCTTCGCCGGCCAGCACCTCGATCCCTTTGTCGCGATAATAGTCGGTGACGTAGTTGGCCAATCCGGCCGGGAAAAGACGCTCACAAATATGTCGCTGCGGAAAGATCATCGTTACCTGCTTGTCATTCATCGCCAGAGCAGCCGCTATCTCTGCCCCGATAAAACCCCCACCAATCACCGCAAAGTGGTTATACTGTTCGGCCAACTCGCGCAGCCGCTTGTAATCGGCCAACGTACGATAGTAAATGATGTGGCCATTTCCAAAGGGCAACTGGCGAGGCGACCCGCCGGTGGCCAACAGTAGTTTCTCATAGCCATAGGTCTGGCCTTGCTGATCAACAACCGTTTTCTGATGGGGGTTGATCTCGGTCGCCAGGCGGTTGAGGAAGAATTCAACCTTGTTTTGTTGGCATTTGCGCCAGATATCATCAATCGTGTTATCCTGCCATAGCCCTTTTGACAACGGCGGCCGATCATAGGGGGTATACGCCTCGGCGCTAATCATCCCAATCGTCCCGTCCTTATCAATGGTCCTTATGCCCTCAACGGCCGCCGAGGCGGTCATTCCCCCGCCGATAATCAGATATTTGAAATGGTTCGTCATCGTCATCGTCTCCAATCAGATCGTTGTCGAAATCAAAAATTTAACCCCCAGTATATCAAACCATCTCCCGTCTAACGATACTCGCCCGGATAAAAGCGTTATCTCAGGCGGGCTATTTTTTGATAGCCCGCTTAGCCGGCAAGCCACTCATCACGGCTATGTTTTTACTTTTCGCACTTATTTTGCACTTATTGTGCATTAGCGTGGTACTTTGGAATGAGTAAGCCTAATTGACTAGCGAGGAGTGAGACAAGATGACAAAAACAGTTAGAACTTTATTTCTGCTAACGTTATTATTCTGCCTTTTGGGGCCGGTTTCAGCCTTAGCCCAAACGCCGGCCGGCGCGATTGTCATTTATCCGGCCGTTGAGCAGCAAGAGGATAGCCTGGCCCTCGATGTGTTCTTCACGGTTTATGATCAAAACGGACGGCCCTTACCCCGCGACTCGGCTAATATCGAGTCGGCCTCGATCGAGTTGTTGGGCGGGGGTAGCCCCCCTGTGCCGGCCAGCGTGGGCGATCCCAAAACGCCGATCTACATTACGTTATTGCTCGATGGCAGCGGTAGTATGGCCAACGTGATTGGCGAAGTGCGCGAGGCGGCCAAAGCGTCCATCCAAAATGCCGCTCCCAACGCCAGCTTCGCCGTGGTCAAATTCAATGAACTGGCCGTTGACGAAGACCTGCGCCCTATTGAAAACTTCACCAACGACCACGTGCTGATCCAGGGCGCTATCGACGCCGTGGAGTCGGACCCCGGTGCGCCCACCTGTATGTACAATGCCACCTACAAAGCCATCGAACTGCTCGACAAACAGATCAAAAGCCCGCAAGAGCGCCGCGCCATCATCCTCTTTACCGACGGCAAAGACGAACGCGCCGACGGCACCCGCTGTAGCCAACGCGACTACAACGATGTCATTTATCGGGCCACCCGTGGCGGCAGCCCCATAACGCCCATCCATACCATCGGCCTGTGTAGCGATGACAATTGCAGTAACATCAACCGCACCGAGTTGGCCGGCATGGCCAAAGACACCTTCGCTTTTTCGGCGGTGGGCACGCGCAACAATCTCAATACCTTGTTCGGCGAGATCATCAGCGGCTTGAACAGCCAGTGGGTGGCCCACACCAACGTTTTTGCCAATCAGGGACAGAACCAGGCCGTGCTTACCGTCAAACTGCGCGAATTCGATACGCCGCTGACCACCACCTTTAACTTTTTCTCGAAACGCGACTACGACGTGCCGCCGCCCCCGGCCAATGCCGAAATCACCAGCCTGATCTACAACGAAGATACCGATGTTTACGCTCTGGGCGTAAGCGTTGCCAGCTCGGATTTGGTTAACCAGGTCATTGTTGAAGTGTGGGACGAGAAGAACGGTACGCAAGTTCCGCCTGAACAGGTCTTCGAGAATCCTAAAGCTACCCTGCAATTTGAGCGCAACAGTAAAGGCTTAGTTCCCGGCCGTGAATATAGTTTTCGGGTAAAGGCCGTTGACCAGAAGGGGTTCCTGATTGCCGTTGGCGAAAAACAGGAAACGCTCTTGGATATGAAAACGTTTGTCTACGAACCGCCCCAACGAGAAGCCGTGGTGTTCAATATCAAATCTGTCCAAACCGATTTCAAAACACCCCAACTCGTTCTGAATCTGGATGTGCTCGACAAAAAACAGGATATCAACACCTATGAAGGCTTTATCGTCGATGTGGAAACCGGCGCCGGGATCTACGACTTCACACCTGCTCTGTTCCCCACCGACGGCCGTATCACCGAGCAACTACCCCCGGCCATCCGGCAGTTACAAGGCGCGCGAGATTTTCGAGTGACGCTCTTTTTAACCACCAAAGACGGACGCCGTCTGGCCGCCACTCCCTACGAATTCAAGGCCGTGCCGCCGCCGCCGCCGGGG
>JAGRCC010000739.1 GCA_020433785.1 Anaerolineae bacterium | reverse complement strand
CTGGTGCTGGTCCTGAATGTCTTTCCGGCGGCCATGCCCGGCACGCTCTTTTCCGATGCCGTTGACTACCGCTTCCGGCTCCGGCCGGTCACTGTCGCAGCTACCGGAACCGGCCATCACTTTGAGGTCGGCCAGACCGAGTATGTGTTTAGCTGCACCTTTGCCGCCCCGGTCAAACCCACCGGCAGCGAAAGCTGGGTACAAACAGGCACGTGTGTTACCCCCACCGGAGAGGCAATTACCTTCCGGGTCAATGACGAACAGGGCAGCGAGTCGAACGGCTTTCGCATTTTTGCCGGGCTGCGCCTGGACCCGTTCTTTATCGACCTACCGGGCGTGCTGGGCACGAACAAAGTGCGCCGGCTGGCCTTCAAACCTGAAGGACAAAACAGCCTCGCCGGCCAAAATGTTCTGGCCATCGTCATCGAAGCCAAGATCGCGGCCTTGTTTGGCCCCAAAAACGGCTCGCTCTTCGCCGTCGTCGGTGAAACAAAGACAACCGGCCGAGCACAGATCCGCTTAGAGCACGTTGGCCGGCCCGAACTCAAAAATGTCGTTCTCTCATCAAAGGAGTTCGACCCGGTGAACCGCGACCTGGAGATTCGAGATTTGTACAATCAGGAAGATCCGTTCCAACTGGCCCCAACCTACGCCAGAGCGTATCGCGCCCGGTTGAACGCCAATCTGGCCTTTTTCGACAGCCTCGACGACAAAACCGATTGGCCGTTGGACGCGCAGGGCAACCACCCCCTGACCGAGCTACTGCTGGCCGACTTTCTGGTGGTTGACGTCTCAAAACCGTTCGCCGCCAACAGCTGCTTCGAGATCGAGCACGCTTTGCTCAAAGGCGTCGCGCCGGAAACGTGCGGGGGTCGATCGCTCAACGACGACATCGTGGACAGCCTCTACACCTGGCTGGTCAATGGCGGTAACGGCCCCCGCATCCGCGACGGCGTTGATCAGGCCACCCGGCCTGCCTCGCAGCACTTTCCATACCTGGTTAGTGCCAATCCGAACCCACCGGATTTGAAGGCCAAAATGGCTGCTCTCGCGGCCCCACCTCAGGAGGCAGTGCGATGATCGGCCTGGTTAATGATACTGAAATCACCACAACCAACGGCGTCATCGCCATGGTCAATCTGGAGGCGCAGATTGACGGGCTGGAAGCGCAGGCCACCCTGGGGCGATTGACGGCGGCGCAAGGGGCTGAGCTGATTGACCTGCTCATTCTACGCGGACAGGTTTTGGGCAGCATTGCCAACTACGAACACGCCGCCGCGCTGGCCGAAGAACTTGTCGACGAGACCCCGACGGACGGCCTGGCCTGGCTGGCCCGCGCCAAAACGCGCGCGACCTTTCACCACTTTACCGAGTCACTGGCTGATCTTGATGAGGCCAAGCGCCTTGGCGCGAAGCAGACTGAGCTGGACGCCGAGCGCGCTGCCATCTTTCAGGCACTCGGACGCTATGACGAGGCGCTCGACCTTCGCCGCAATGCGGTTGAACACCGGCCCGATTTCGCGGCCCTGGGCGGGCTGGCCGGCTTGCAGGCCGAACGCGGCCAGGTCGCCGAGGCCGAGCGCCTGTTCAGCGCAGCGCGAGAGCGGTATCAGGGCGTCTCACCCTTTCCCATCGCGCTGCTCGACTTTCAGCGCGGGGTGATGTGGCTGGGGCAGGGCGATCTGCCCGCCGCCCGGCTCTGGTTCGAGGCTGCACGTCGACGCCTACCCACCTACGCTCCAGCGCTGGGCCATCTGGCTGAAGTTGAGGCTGCTCTGGGCGAGTGCGAGTCAGCCATCAATCGGCTGCGTCCGCTGGCCGATGCTGCCGACGATCCGGAATATGCGAGCATCCTGGCCGGTCTTCTCAGCGACGCCGGTCAAACCCGCGAGGCCGACCGCTGGCGCGCCCAGGCAGCGGCTCGCTATGATGAATTGATGGCGCGTCACCCGGCCGCCTTCGCCGATCACGCCGCCGAGTTTTGGCTCACCGTGGGCGCGGACGCAGAACGCGCGATTCAACTAGCCCGGCAAAATCTGACCGTCCGCCACACGCCTCGCGCCGAGGCGCTGTACCGGCGGGCTGCGCTGGCACAGGAGTTAGGGTAATTAGTAATTAACCTCAGTTCGGAGTTTAGGAAAATGGACAGAATTAACAGGATTTATAAGATGAAATTAAGGAGAAATCTTTTCAATCTTGTAAATTCTGTCTAATTGTCGAACTCAGGTTAATTGGTAATTGGTAATGATTATTCAATCTCCAGTCTCCAATTACCAGTTACCAATTACCAATTACTTTTCCCTAAAATTGCTTTTGTATTCCTTAGACCATTATGAGGTGTACCATGTCCAACCATTACGATATGCTTGTCATCGGCTCCGGCCCGGCCGGAGAAAGCGCGGCTCAAATTGCAACTTACTTCGGGCAGCGCGTGGCTATTATTGAACGGAACCTGCCCGGCGGAACGCCGACAACGCGCGGTGGCGCACCCACCAAAACGCTGCGCGAAGCGGCGATGGCGCTGACCGGTTTCTATCAGCAGGAAGTGTATGGCGTCGATCTCGGTGCGCCGCCGACCGTGGCGCTCGATAAATTGGCCGAGCGAACCCGGCAGGTGTGCCAATCGCTGCAAGCGACGACTACCCGCCGGATTGCCCAGTGGGGCATCACCTACTTGCAAGGCACGGCCAAGTTGGCCCCGGCGGGGAAGGTTCTCCTGACCGAAGCGGACGGTAACGTCAGCACGTTATCGGCGCGGGTCATTCTGATCGCGACCGGCTCTCGACCGCTACGCCCCGCTAACGTCCCCTTCGACGACCCCGCCGTCTTCGATGTGGACGGCATCTACAGTCTGACGGCCCTGCCGCGGAGTATGTGCATTGTGGGCGGCGGTCCGGTCGGGGTTGAATTTGCCACCATCTTCAATGCGCTGGGGACCAAAGTGACCCTGGTTCAAATGGCCGACCGGCTGGCCCCAACGATGGACGGCGAGCTAGCGCGCCTGATGGCCCAGATTTTTGAAGAGCGCGGCGTCCGCGTCATTCTAGGGGCCGGGACGGAGGCCGTCACCCGCCAAGGCGATCACCTTCAAGTTAGCCTATCAAACGGCACAACCTGCGAGGCCGAAGCCGTCTTTTTCGCCACCGGCCGCCGCCCGAACACCGAAGGTCTGGGGCTGGCCGAGGCCGGCGTCAAGGTCGATGAGCGGGGCTACATTGTGGTTGATCACAACTTCCAAACGAGCCTGCCGGGGGTGTATGCCGCCGGCGATATTCTGGGCCCCGGACTATCGTCGGTGGCGATGGAGCAGGGGAGGGTGGCCGCCTGCCACGCCTTCGACATCGATTTTCTGGAAAGGGTGGACCCGATCCCTATCTCGGCGGTGTACGGCATGCCGGAGATGGCCGGGGTCGGCCTAACCGAAGAACAGTGCCGGGAGCAAGGGCTGGATTATGCCGTTGGCCGGGCCACGTTTGCCAGCATCCCCCGGGGAGCCATCTCCGGGCACGATGGGCTGCTGAAGCTGAT
Organism: Anaerolineae bacterium; assembly: GCA_020433785.1. The sequence continues at coordinate 6,399 of JAGRCC010000739.1, read as the reverse complement.
TTTCCGGCGAGACGACCGCCGGCTGCTGGGCATTCATTGTCTGGGAGAAATTGCGTCGGAGATAATTGGCGCGGGGCAGATGGTGCTGCACTACGGCGGCACCATCGACATCTTCAGCGCGATTACTCTGCCCACGCCCACCTACAGCTATGCTTACAAAAATGCGGCCTTCGATGGGTTACGGGGTCTCAACGCCCCGTTGAACAAATGATGGAAACCACCATGTTAGATAAGTTACGCGACCGAGCAACGCGAATATTGGCCGGTTTCGGCCGGTGTACGCTGGCCACCAGCGGTCCGGCCGGCCTGCAGGCGTCGATGGTTCTTTGCGCCGGGCAGGGAACGACCCTGTATTTGCTGGTTCCCGACACATCGGACCATCTGTTCAACCTGGAGAGCGATCCGCATGTAGCCCTGACTGCCGATACCTGGCAGCTGCACGGCACCGCCACCATCGTTCAAAACAGCCCGGAGGTGTTTACGACTCAGCAGCGCCAATGGCATATCATCGTCCGGGTGACGCCGATCCGGCTGCACATCCTACCGATGATGTATGGTCCAGCGGATTATGCCGAGACCATTGATTTTGATGGCTAATACGATAGTGGCGTAATTTGCTAAAAAGAATAGGGACCAGAGCGCTGTTTTTCGCCGATAACCACTGACAAATCTCAGAATCGGCGTCTACTGCACCTTACAAAATCGATTGAACCTCACCCAACTTGTGGATGAACATCTCTAATATTCCTCTGGAGCAAGGTGGACGCGTAGTTACTCCTAAAACTAAAGGAAGAAACTTACCATAAGCGGTCTACTTTGGTATAATCTACAGCTTGATTGCCAAAAAACGTATACTTTGGCGAAAAATTATCGTCAACTCCCTCGACAACCTGATTGGGGCAAAAAATTGGCTGTTGATGTCCACCGATGGCGCAGGAACGTATCTGGCCTGAGAGGTGTATCGATAGTGCCATTTCTCTGCGCCGGGCGTCGAGATATACAGGGGTATTATGGAAATTGGATCTGTTTTTATCTGGTGGCTGACCCTATTAGCTTTCGGATTAGTGGGCTGGCCACTGGCTTTTACGTTACTAGGGCATCTGCCAGATCGGGGTTTCGCCCTGGCCCGGGCGACCGGGTTGCTGCTGGTCGGGTATATCTTGTGGCTGGGGGCAACGTTTCGGCTGTTGCAAAATAGTACCGGTGGGGTGCTGGCGGCGATGGTGATAGTGGCGGCCGTTGGTCTCATCTGGCGCCGGCAGCAATCCTCACAGAATGGCTCGATGTTAACTTGGCTCAAACAGGAATGGCGCTATGCCTTAACCGTCGAGGTTCTATTCGGTCTGGCTTTTGGAGCCTGGGTCTTCTTCAAAGCCCACAATCCCAACATCGAAACGGCCGGCGGCGAGAAATGGATGGAAATTGCCTTTATCAACGGCATCCTACGCAGCGATTATTTTCCACCGCAAGATCCCTGGCTGTCCGGCTTTGGCATTAGTTACTACTATTTTGGCTATGTTATGATGGCCGCTTTGACTCAACTTAACCGCCTCGTTTCCACCACGGCCTTCAATTTATATGTTCCCACCTTGTTCGCTTTAACGCTGACAGGAGCGTTTGGCCTGGTAGCTAATATGGTCGCGTTATACCGGCGCACAAAAAATGCCGAAGCCGCGTCGGGGTTAGGCCAGCCTCAACCAGCTCTGAATCTGCCGGCTGTTCTAACCGGTGTGGTTGGGGCGCTGTTTGTGGGGCTGATGGGCAATCTGATTGGCGTGCTGGAAGTACTTCATAAACGCGGTTTGCTTCCGGCCGAATTTTGGATCTGGCTCGACATCAGAGATTTGAAAGTTCCTCCCATCGGCCCTAGCGATAGCTGGATTCCAGATCGATTCATCTGGTGGTGGCGCGGCTCTCGTGTCCTGACCGATTACAACTTAGCCGGCCGTGAACAAGAAGTCATCGATGAGTTTCCTTTCTTCAGCTTCTTGCTGGGCGATGTCCATCCTCACGTATTGGCTCTGCCTTTTGTTTTGCTTGTCACTGCACTGGCCTTGAACCTGTTGGCTAACCCGGCCTCCATTGCAGCGAAATCCGGCCAGACAACCTCGGGTAATGCATTGGATAAGTTGGCCGGAGGTGTTCGGGAGTTGTGGCAGACAATTTCCACGGCCACGGGCGGACGATTCGGTTTTATCCTGTATGCCGTTTTCGTGGGCAGTCTGAGCTTTTTGAATACCTGGGATTTTCCCATTTATCTCAGTGTCGTCGGTTTAACGTTTATCATCTGGCTGGCCCGGCGATCATCACCCTGGCAGACGGCGCTCCTGCCCGGCGTCATCGGCACGGTGACACTGGCTATTACGGGTGTTATCCTCTACCTGCCGTTTTACGCGACGTTTCAATCGCAGGCCAAAGGTTTGCTGCCCAACCTGTGGAATCCAACCCGTCTTCCCCAATTTTTTGTCTTTTTTGGCCCGTTTTTAGTGGCGATAGTGGTTCTAATGCTGCTGTTGTCCACTCGAAATCAAGGCTGGCTCAAGTCGATCATCTGGACCTTACCTCTGACTATTTTTGGGCCCCTGTTGCTGATGTTGGTTGTTTTCAGCACGGTGCTCATAAGCCCGGCTGGCCGCGGCTACATCGAAGGCATCATTAATAGCCCCGATGTACAGGCCGTTATCGGCCAGGCCTCGATCGGCGCTTTGGTGCAACAATCGCTCTGGCGGCGATTGCTCAATCCATGGACGTTTCTCTTCCTAAGCGGGCTGCTGGGCTGGGCGGCGGCGCTGACGATTGGATGGCTCGACTCGGCCGCCAAGCATCCGGGGTTGACACCGGGACGCGATCCCCAATTGGTCGAAAAATTCGTACTCATCCTGCTGTTGGTCGGGTTGGGCCTACCGTTGGCGGTTGAGTTTATCTATCTGCGCGATAATTTTGGCATCCGCATGAATACCATTTTCAAATTTTACTTTCAAGCTTGGGTACTGCTAGCATTAGCGTCAGCCTTTACCATTTACTATGTCTCGATAAATTTACCTCGCTTACCCCGACTCGTCTGGCAAATCTCGATGCTCCTATTGGTGACCGGCGCAATGATCTATCCGATTTTGGCTATTGATAATAAAGCTAATAATTTTCAAGAGGAGCCAACGTTGAATGGCATCGCTTGGATATCGAGCCAGCGACCTAACGACTACGCAGCCATTCAGTGGCTACGCGATAATGCACCGGACAATGCCGTTATTCTGGAAGCGCCCGGCTCAGGCTACGCGGCTTACCAGTACACCGGCCGGATATCAGCCTTAACCGGCATCCCTACCCTGCTGGGTTGGGGCGGCCATCAAAGCCAATGGCGCGGTAATTACGATGAACCGGCTCGCCGTGAGCCGGACATCGAAGCTATCTACAACACGCCCGATCCAGGTCAGGCCCAGCAGCTACTCAAAAAATATGGCGTCAATTACGTTTACGTCGGCGCGTTAGAACGAGAACGATATTCTCCGCAGGGTCTCAAAAAATTTGACCAGATGATGCCGGTAGTCTTTCAGCAAGACGAGGTTACCATTTACCAATTTCAGTAGCCATTGGGTCAGATCCCCCCCAAAAAGTGACTTTCGGGCAAATTTAAAAGTACCTTTGGGCACCTAAAATTAGTGACTTTCGCCCCTATTTATTTCACACATCCTTTGATATTATAGTATTAGACCCCATTAGACTTTCCTCAAATAGTTTATCAGCACAAATTGAGAGAAAAGCTAAAAGATGGGAGCGAACCAAAGCAGGTTCAAACCATCCTAAGCTTTAATAAACAAATAGTTGGCATTAGGTAATTTATGACAGAAATAGCCCATAACTGTCTTCAAGGATGAAAACAGTTGTGTTGATTTTACTTCATTAAAATAAAACTTTTAGATAGGTGAGGAGTACACCCGTGCATATGCTCAGAATTTTGCAGCCCTCATTGGATACGTTACCCCCAATGCATACCTGGCCTAAATCACTTAAACGCGTGATCTTAACAATTGCTGTAATCTTCTGTATCGGCACATACACGTTGCTCTTTGGCGCTTGTGCCACATTGGTGGTGGCGCTTATGTTTAGTCAATAGACTTAAAACCATGTGAGTATTCAAACTCTTTCGTAACAGGACTGTAACCCCGGCTCGTAGCAAATTATGCTATGATGATAACAGTTGCCTGGCCTCAATCGTTTAACTAGAGGGAGGTCACAAGTCACCCAACGGTCACCAGGTTTGACAGCCAGATAACCGTTTTGTGTCGGGAAAGTGTCAGTAAATTACCATGTAGTCGTCGAGTAAAAGACACCGGCCCTGTGCTATTATACCCTTGGCTCAGGAGTGATTATGCAAATTAATGAACTTTTTCTTATGAAAAACCCCCACGACCATATCATGGCCAACACCTGGCGTTTGATTTTTGAACGTGGAGGCCAATCTGCGCTGACAACCAATAAAGGGCAGCGAGATTTATCGCAGCTTGAAAAATTGCTACCGGAATATCGGCTCATTGGTTTTGCAATTGCCAGTAGTAATGGCCGGGGACGGGCTAATTGAGTTAGCAAAGTTTTCGTTCTTTTTGCCCTAATCCGGAACTTTTGCAGCCTTTTGATCGTCATATAGTTTGTAGAGTAAACCACCCAAAAATTTGGAGGATTGTTATCCATGACTGGACCCAAACTGGCGTTGATTAATCAGGAAAAGGTAGAAGCCGCCGTGCTATTTGCTGTTCAAAATATTCCCGGCGTTGATAAGGCCACCCTGCACAAATTCTTAGAATTTGTCAATACCCGTAACGATTTTGGTGGTATCACTACCCACGAATTATTGGAAAAAATGAGACTCTTGCGGAAATATATCCCTAGTTCCTGTGAATACTCACTGATGATGCTGGCTGAGTTACTGGATTTGCATCCCCACGAACCCGTATTTGCCTGATCGATAAACAATTTAATATCTTATCCCATCTGATCGATTAGCCTTTGACGACATCAGTAATTTTATGATTAATTAACCACACTAGCCTCCATACGTGTCTACCCGGACACGCTTGACAAGTGCTATTAGCCCAAAGCACCCCATCAAACAACCAGAAATCCTGTCAACCTTACCCTATTTCATAATTAACGGCAGAAATAGGGTCTTAAAGGATCCGGTCTGGCTGGAGCCAACCGTTGTAATCAGGCTAGCGTTAGCCGATAAGTCAGGGTAGCGCTGTGACGTGACGGAAATGGTGGCCGTATCAGTCGCCCCCAGGCCGGCGTCAGCCGGGATCATAACCATTAACTCAACTGTCGCACTTTGACCAAAAGCCACTGGACCGATAATCAGCTTAGCCAAATTTGAGGCCTCGGTTAGAGGGGCCACAATCGGCCAATTATGACTACCGACATTTAGTTCATACGTGTCGGTCAATTCCAGGGTGTTCGTAATCTGGAGGGTGTAAGCCACGCTGCCGCCAGGTTGGCCGGATTTGGTCTCAGTCGTGGGAGACAAAATTACGCCGGATGGGGTGATCGTCATCGTTACCAAAAGCGAGGGGGTTTCATACGGTGTATCCTCCTTTACCCTTAATTCGGCGGTGTAAACGCCGGGTCGGGTAATTGCCGACGCGCTGGCCTCAAAGGTCAGGGCAATCTCTTGGGTCGAATTTGGAGCCAGTATACCGGACTCGGGTGTAACGGACAGCCATGACACGTCAGATGGCGAGCAATCGGTCGTCTGGCCTGGGAAGGCAAAACAGATGGCCAGCTCGTCAGCCAGCGCCGGCGCATAGAAAGAATATTGGACCCCCGTGGCAGCATCGCCTTGAATGCCCACCGCTGCCGATTGCCCCTGATCGTAGAAGCTATCCTCGAAGTTGACGTCCTGATATTGAAACAGTATGTTCCCATCGTTAAATAGAATTACCTGCCAGGTCCCGTACCCGGCTGCTCCAAGGCGGCTAACCTGGTAGTATTCGATGATCACACCTGAGTCGAACTGTTGGTAATAGATGGCCCCCGGCGCGATGAACAGATCATCCCAAAACGGCGCAATGAAGGTGTCGACGCCGTAATAAGTCGCGCCTGGAATTGAATTGTTAACATTCCCAAGATAGTTATTTTCAAAATAAATGGTCCCGTTCGAGGCGATGGCCAACTGGGTATAATCGGTCCCATAGAAGTTGAAAGAAAATGGTAGTATGGCCGGCCAGAAATACCCATCGTCAACGCCGGACAGTTGGGTAATTTCAGTCCCGGTCCCTCCCGCCGGCGGCGCGATTTCAATCCAGTTATAGATCGGCCCGGACCCATCATTGGAGTCGGTGGAGATGTAGCCAAATGGATCGGGATTACTGCTGGACGGGTTGAGCGCAGCCTGATGGGATGGTTCAA
>JAGRCC010000738.1 GCA_020433785.1 Anaerolineae bacterium | reverse complement strand
AGCGGGAATCCACGCCTAAAGACCCGGTTGGATGCCCGATAAAGACATTCGGGCATGACCGGCAATTTCCGCAAACGTTCTGCTTTCAAACTAATCTCAGTATAGCTTTGTCATTCTCGGCCGGGTCAAAGTAAACTTTATTTTAGCGAACCCTAGGCAGCGTTCGGCGGGCGGGAAGGGGTGACGCTGACGGAGGGGCACTTTTTGGGGGACAACAACGGATTACGAAATCAACGGATTTTATCGATTTCTATCCGTTCCTTTCCCCATCCGTTGTTGTTTTATGGGGAAGGGGGGGTAGCAACGGGCAAAACGATTCGGCGGCGGTGAAGGAGTTACTGCGGCTGAGCAGCGCCCCTGCTCGCTTCGGAACCACTGAGCCACTGAATTTTTGTGAACCCACTGAAGGGCGATTGTTTTTCAGTGGTTTCAGGTTAATCAATGCTTCAGTGCTTCAGAAGACAGAATGCCAGAGTCAAGGTGAGCGGGCGCAACGAAAACCGATAAAATTGCTGGACTCGGGCGGATCGTTCCTGTGGCGGATGGCAGCGCGCACGTTGTGTCCACTGTTATACCACCCGCCCCCGCGCACTACGCGGCTGCTGCCCGATGTTGGGCCGATAGGGTTTGTCTCCGGCGAACTTGAATAGTAATCGCCGCCGTACCAATCGGCTACCCACTCCCAGACGTTGCCGGCCATATCATGGACGCCGTAAGGACTAACGCCATCGGGATAGCTGCCTACCAGCGTCGTATCGCCTACATTGCTCAAGAAATTCAGCAATTGCTCATTAGGAGTTTGCTCCCCCCAGGGATAAGTGCGTCCATCCGTTCCCCGCGCGGCCTTTTCCCATTCCGCTTCGGTGGGTAGCCGGGCGCCCCGCCACTCGCAGTAGGTCGTCGCTTGGTTCCAACCCACGTAAATCACCGGATAGTCAGAAAACTCTGAATTATTGTAGTAACTATCTCTTGTATATGAAGCGGTGTTACTGGGCAGCTCACACAGGCTATCATCAACACAGGCCGCATATTGAGCATTGGTTACCTCATATCGATCAATATAATAATCATCTAAAGTAACCGTATGAACTGGTTTTTCATCATCCGCTCCATCTTCGCTGCCCATCTCGAAAGGACCGGCGGGGATCAAGACCATTGGCGAGTCGTTGGCGTCGGTGATGGTTTCAGGCCGTGAGGTTGGGGCAGGTTGAGGTGTGGGTGTTGGTGGTATAGAGGTGGCAGTCGGGAGGTCAGGAATTGGCGTAGAAGAATTGGGGATGGTCGGGGTTGCTGTTGGTAATGATGTTGGGGTTGTGGTGTCAGGAATGGTCGGGGTTGCTGTCGGTGAAAACGGTGGCGTAAGAGTAGGCGGGGTGTCATCAACAATAGAACCCCCTTCAGGTTCATCCGTGATGGCTGAACCTGCCACCGGATCGACCCTTTCTGAAAAAACAGACCTAATGAGTGTTCCAACTACAATCAATAGTAAAATCCCGATAACGACACCCGCCCCCATAACCAATTTTGGTCGCTTGTCGATAAGAGTCGCTGGATCGAATAAAGACTTGGTCTCTGTTTGGCTGTCAGGTCTGATATCTACTTCTCCCCGAAAGTTGCGAGTAAAAGGCGGAGGGTTACGCTGAGCGTATAATTTGGTCACCTTTTCACGAATCGACATGGCCGCATCGTGAAAGCCTTGATCGCGATGCGGCCAGAAGATAATTGGCCGAGCATCTTTGGGGAGGGCTTGCAACAAACCAAAAGGGGTATCTTCCCACAGGCACGGCCGCAAAATCACCGGGATAACCACCGCCTCCCCCGCTTCGTGACGAGCCATGGCCTTCTTCATCTCCACATCGTAGCAGTAATCGGAGGCGATAAAATCGGGGCTAATCAACAGCAGGATGATATCGGCGGTATGTAAGTTCTGGTGGATGGCCTGCTGATAATCCTCACCGGCGCTGATGTCGCCGTCATACCAGCCCTTGATCAAGTTGCCCCGGCGCAAAAAGGCCAGGTGTTTATCCAGTTCATCGCGCAGCGCTTGATCGGCGCGGGCGTAGGCAAAAAAGATAGTGATCGGTTCGGGCATCAGCGGACCTCGATGGCAAGATAAGACCTTACAGGTTTTACAGCGCTGTCTTCGACCTAAATTCAGTAGATCACGATTTCAGTATCTGATGAGATATGATAGCACACAGATGACACGGATCATACCGATTTTCACGGATAAAGCTTGATTTATTTTAAGAAAATCCGTGTTAATCCGGGCGATCGGTCCGATCTGCGTTCAATTTACCCGCTTTTATGTAACACTGTGACCGACTGAAATTGTGTTACAATCGGAACGGAAGGTTATGGCAAGGGTTATTGGGAAACCAGTAAGGTCTGACCTGAGCAATAATACAGGTTAAATGGATTGTACTTCACACCGCTTATTTGTCAATGGGATATTGAGGGCTTATTTGACCTTGCGCTAGAGACGAAGGCATTGCCGCTTTTTGGGTTCCGGCCTTAGCGGCGGGCTACTCCGTCAATTGGGGCACCTCCACCACCACGCGGGTGCCTTGCCCCGGTTCCGACTCGATGCGATAACGACAGCCTACGGCTTCGGCGCGCTCGGCCATGGTTGGTAGGCCCCAGCCTTGGCGGTTGGTGGCTTTGCTGCGGGCCAGCGGCTCGAAGCCACGGCCATCGTCGGCGATGATTAAGCGCACGAAGCCGTTGGTGGTGTCGATGGTGAGGGTGACCGCACTGGCCTGGGCGTGTTTGGCCACGTTGGTTAAGGCTTCCTGGGTAATCCGATATAGGGCATACTCGACCGGGGCGGCCAGGCGGGGGGTCGGCTCTTGGCCTTTGACGGTGATGGCAAAATCCACGCGGGAGGCAAACCGTTGGCCATACCACGTCAAGGCGGCGATCAAGCCAAAGTCATCCAGCACCGAGGGTAACAGCTCGCTCATCAAATCTCGAACCCGTTCGGCCATTTCTTCCACCAGCGCCATTGAGTCAGACAATCGGCCCTGGATGTGATCGCGGGTGGGGGGCGAAACGGCCGCTAACTGGCCTTGAATGATGGTCAAATTGAGGTCCAGGCCGGTCAGGTTCTGGCCGACCTGATCGTGCAGCTCCCGCGCCAGCGCCTGCCGTTCGATCTCCTGGGTTTCGGCCAGGCGTCGGGCCAGGGCGCGGAGGTGGTCGGTTTGTTGTTTGACCTCGTCGAATAGGCGGGCGTTTTCCACAAAAAGGGCCGCCCGGTCGGCGATCTGCTGCAAGAACAGCTGGTGGTCGGCCGTGTAGGGGCTGCCGGGCCGGTCCCGCGACAGACCCAGCGTACCGATGATGCGATCCTGTACTCGCAGCGGCACAATCAGCAGGCTATGAACGCCCACCTTCTCTACAAAGGGCCGGTTTTTGGCCTCGACCGAGGTAGCCATCTTCTCCACCGCTATCTCCGGGATGAGCAGCGGCTGGCCGGTGCGCACCACCCGACCGGGCAGGGACGCGTCGACCCGGCTGGGCTGAGAAGTCAATAGGTTAGCGATGTAGTCTAACACCGTAGGGTCGGTATTATAAAAGGCGCACGGAGTTAGCCACTGGCCGTCATCGGATAGGAGGGTTAATACGCAGGTGTCGCCGATTAACTCGGCCGTACGCCGCACGATTTGCGCCCACACATCCGGCGTGTCCAGGCCGCTTTTCGCAAATATGTCCGAAATGTCGGCTAACGCCCTGGCCCGATCCCGTTGGTGAAGCATTTCCTGCTCGGCTTGTTGGCGGTCGGTAATATCGCGCAGCACCGACAGATGCAGCCCCGGTACAATATGGGCCATGGCTCGAAAATCGACCACAAGGGTGGTACCATCTTTGCGCTGCAGGCGGTACTCGCCGGTCAGGCGGCCGGCGGCCAGAAACGCTTGCCACTGCTGCCGA
>JAGRCC010000737.1 GCA_020433785.1 Anaerolineae bacterium | reverse complement strand
ATGACAGTTGCGCTCATATCTCATTTCCCGACCATTTGCTAAGTTTTTATAGTACGATACTAACAGTTTAGCCACGCCACGGTTCGGCTATTATTTGACCATTCTGAACGGAGGCAATCTCCGGAATTATTTCGCGATGGGCATCATCCGCCGGCGGCAGCGTGATGACATCGCCAATGCGTAACTGCATCGGCGACAATTGCAAGGCGCATACAATCGCTTCTGAGCCGGTTTTTACACCGGCGTGTACGCTACCCCGCAGCCGGCCCCACACAATCACGTCGCCTCCGGCCTGAACCTCAGCTCCCGGATTGACATCGCCGATGATGACGACGGTTCCAGAATGGCGGAGTATCTGTCCGGACCGCAAGGTCCGGCGGGTGACGATCGAGTCGGCGTTCGACCGGGCTACCCTGGGTGGGCTAATTTTTGGCTTGGTCGGCCCGACATCGGTCTCTAAGCTCAATAGGGTAGCGGCCTGGCGTGTACCGGCATCTTCGCTTTCAACGGCCCACAAGGAAACATTATGGCGATTTAAGGTCTCGCCCACAGCGGCTAACTGGGCCGACGTCAACTGGCGCGCTCCGACGCGCAGCGCCACACGCCCCCCTTTAAAGAATGAGGCTTTAGCTCCCAGCTGAGCGCCAAGCTCTTCAACCAGCCCTTGCCACTCGCCAGCTCCCATGGTAATGATCAACCCATTACTGGTCCCTTTGATTACAATCCGATCCGTCATCTTCGAAACAAGTTACCCTATATATTGTACTATACAATCTATTATACCACAATATGTAGTATTGAATCTTAAAATTTCGCTAATAATTGCCCCAATTATTAATTTGCCCCAATCGCAGCAGCCGTCTCTTGAGGTGGCTGGGCTTCAAATTCAACCAAGTACCGGACTCCTTCCACCGCATCGAACATCAACGATGGGGCATCAGGAAAATCACCTAACCGAACCTGCCAGGTCTCATCTAGCGACCAGATCAGGCCGGCTGTAATCGAACTGCCCGGTTTCACCGGAAATCGAGTTGAGCCACTACTTCGCCGTTGATCAGCACTTCAACCGGCACGTTACTGACCCCCTGCCCCTCGGCGTCAAGGACAAAGCCCGACATATTCGCCTCATTTCGACTCCAGCCATCGGTGCCTAGCAAACGGGCCTTAAACTTGGTGCCCAGATCGAACTCGGTCACCGTTTCGTTGTCGGCCTGCCCATCCTGATCTTCTTCTTCGTCGGTGATGTTAAAATAGTAGCGCAATATTTTACTGGCCACCGGAACCGCTACTTCAGATCCCTGGACGGCCACCCCGGCCCCTTGCTTGCCCCCATAGACGAAAACAATCGTAACGATTTCGGGGTTGTTAGTGGGTGCATAAGTTACAAACCAGGCGTGGCTGGTTTTCACCCGGCCATCGCGGTCGAGACAGGCTGGGTAGTTATCGCAGAATTCGGCGGTGCCGGTTTTACCCGACGCATCGATACCGGGCACATCAAAAAATTTGGCCGCGGTGCCGTTTTCCCAATTGATGGCGCCCCATAAACCCTGCCGGACCAATTGCATCACCTGCGGATCAAGATTGAGCCGCCCGATTATCTCCGGCTCAATTTGTTGAACGAGATTGCCGTCGGCGTCCAGAATTTCCTTGACTAGGTGGGGCCGGTACCGCGTTCCACCGTTGGCGATCGAGGCGTAAGCGTTCAACATTTGCAGCGGCGTGACCAGCACAAACCCTTGCCCAATCGACATGTTGTAGGTATCGCCGGTGAGCCAGGTTTCGGCGTAGTTGAGCCGTTTCCAGCGTTCAGTTGGCACCAAACCGGTCGACTCGCCCGGCAAGTCTATCCCGGTCGCCTGCCCCAGTCCGAATAACTGGGCGTAATTACCCAGTCTGGTCAGGCCCAAACCCTCGTATTCGGCCGGGCCGTAACCGCCGCCCGCTTGATAGAAAAAGACGTTGCACGACCAAGCCAGCGCCGAGACCACATTGACCGGTCCATGCCCGTTTCTCAGCCAGCAGTAGAAAGGCTGAGCCAGATCAAGGTTGTCCGGCTGGAATAAATTAGGCAAATACAACACCCCTTCGTCGACAAACGTCGTCTGTTCGGTGAGCGTGCCTTCTTGCAGGCCGCCGGAAGCCGGAATAATTTTAAAGATCGAGCCGGGCGGATAGAGGCCGGCGATGGTGTGATCGACCAGCGGTGCTTGGGGGTCTTCACTCAGCAACGACAATTCGCGGGCGGTAATGCCTCGTGAGAAGAGATTGTTGTCGAAGCTGGGCAGCGAGACCATCGCCAGAATCTCCCCGGTCTGCGGATTCATCGAGATCGAGACCCCCTGCTTGGAGTTGACCTCATCCATCGCCTCTTGCAAAGCTTCAGCTGTCGCCTGTTGCAGCCCCAGATCGAGCGTCAACCGCAAGTTATGGCCCGGTCTCACCTCGACCTCTTGGCTGACGGTGCGGATTTTTTGGCCGGTGACATCGACCTCAATATTTTCCAGCCCTTTAATCCCACGCAGCCATTCTTCATATTGATACTCCAACCCGGCCAAGCCGACAATATCGGTCAAATCGTAACTGAGCCCTTCGTAGTTATCAAACTGCTCGGCGGGGATCGGGCCGATGTAACCCAACATATGGCTGAATAGATCTTGGTAGATGTAATCACGGCTGGGCGAAATATCAATCTGCACCCCAGGCAGATCAAGCCGCTCTTCTTCTATTTTCGAGACAATAACGGGATCGACGTCTTCGGCAATGGTTACCGGTAAAAATGGAGCAAAAACGCGGTTGGCATTAACGGCATCGCGAATTCCCTCCGGCCGGTTGATATATCGCCGGCTGCGGGGGTTGATAATCTGCCGCTGCGGCAACCGGTTGTATTGGTGGTGGTTGATGGCATGAAAATAGCCGGTATTCAGTCCGGTCACCGGTTCCAGTTGGGTCGTAATGGGCAAATTCAGCAACTCCGACAGCCTAGAGAAAACACCGGCTTCGGCCGTCGAGTCTTCCGGCAGATAGGCCGGGATGACAATGACGTTGTAGACCGGCCGGTTGCGAACTAACAGCTTATCGTTGCGATCGTAAATAACGCCGCGTGAAGCCGGGACTTGCGCCAGTCGAAAACGGTTGGCGTCGGCCAAATCTCGGTAAGTTTCGCCCTGGACAATCTGCAAATTCCAAAGCTGCAAAAATAACACAATAAAGGCGAACAACACCAAGGTTTTAAATATGAAACTGCGAATTTGAATTTGAGCGTCAGTCATAAACTGGGATTATACCCAAGAAATAGCAAAATCGAAATTGCTTTAAATGAGCCCACGGCCTTACATCGCTCTGAACGGCGCGACTCCATGCGCCACCTAAACCAGAGACAGGTGACAGTCACTTTATACGACTAAACATAACGCGCAAATGGCAGAACCTGTTCTATGTGGAAGATGTTAAGTGACTGTCACCTTAAATCCATTCTAAAAAGAAAGGGGTTGGGGATGTAAGCGGCGATAGAGGTAATACAAAGGCGGAAAAATCAGAACCATCACGCCGGTATTGAAGATAGCGACCGGCAGAAAAATGTCGTTGAACGCATCGAGCCAAACGACCGGACGCCCCAATAAATTGAGAATGAGCAGTGCCATACCGTTAAACAGAATACTCAGCGGAAAGGTAAACCCCAGCGGTAGCACGATACTACTACCAAAAATCCGGCCGTGGGAAAAGTTGGCCACAATAGCAACCAGAATTAACGCCAGCGTAAAAATACCAAATGGCGCTGCCGATAAAAAATCCAGGCTCAAACCGCCGACCAACGCCCAGGTCAAACCGTCTTCCAAATCGCTCAGAATAGTCCAGGCGATAACCAACACCACCACTAAATCGGGATGGATACCGTTGATTTGCATATAGGGCGAAAGGGTAGATTGAATCAGAGCGGCGCCAATCAAAACAATGAAGGCAATGAGGTTGCTAATTCTCCGGCTCCTGCGCTTCGATGATCTCTGCCTCGAAATCGACCGGCTCAAACGAGGTGATGACCAGCATCGTTTCCAATTTACCAAAATCGACCGTGGGCCGGATACGGGCTATTTGAAACATATCCTGGTCCCGCTGCGTCACTTCGGTCACCTGGCCGATAACGAGTTTGTCGGGGAAGTTGCCGCCTAAGCCGGAGGTCAAAACGATATCGCCGGGATTGACTTCTTCGCCGGGGGGAATACGCTCCATCGTCAACGTGCCATCGATATTGCCCTTGACCAGGCCGGTGACCCGACTGTTTTGAATGAGCGCATTGACCGCGCTTGAGGGATCGATCAACATCAACACCTGCGCCGAGTTAGGGCCAACCGCGGTCACCCGTCCCACCAACCCGCGATCGGTGATAACCGGCATATCTTTGGCGACGCCATCGCGCACGCCCACATCCAAAAAGATGAAATAGAGGAGGTTGGTCGGCTCGCGGCCAATACTGCGGCCGCGAATGGTGGTGGTTTGGTAGGTAAATTGGGGATTATTACGGGTGTAGTTGAGCAGTTGCCGCAGAATTTCGTTTTCGCGTTCGAGGTCCTTAAGCCGAACATTTTCTACCATCAAACTGTTGGCCAGGGCCTCCAGTTCGGTGTTGCGTTCTTGCAGCTCACGGATGTCGGTGGTTTGCTCAACCTGGCCGGAGATAAAATTGGCGGTGCGGGTCATCTGGGCCTGGATGGGGGCCGTAAACGTTTGAACCAGGTCCGTCAGCGGTGATAAGTATCCGAGCTGTTCCAGCCCAAAGCCCAGCAAAACCAGAGCGATAATCAGGGCGATATAAATCTGCCGGTTTCTTATTAGCGCCATAATTAATTTTGGTCTACTGCTTGCTACCCATCAGTCCCGGTTACCGATGATTGGTGCTGCTTCGATCCAAGGTATTGAGCACCTTAGCGTATTTATCGTAGCTTTCCAACACCTTACCGGCCCCGCGAGCCACACATGTTAAAGGATCATCGGCAATATAAACCCGCATTTTGGTCTCTTCCGACAGCCGCTCCGACAAACCTTGCAGCAGCGCGCCGCCGCCGGCCAAAGCGATACCGCTTTCCATCAAATCGGCGATCAGCTCCGGCGGCGTTTCATCGAGCGTATCACGCACGGCATCGACGATAACCGAGACCGCATCGCTCAAAGCTTCGCGAATTTCCACACTCGACACCTCAACCGAGTCGGGCAGGCCAGTGATGAGGTTGCGTCCACGCAAGGCAATCGTCTGTTCCTCCGGCAGCGGGTAACCCGAGCCAATGGTAATCTTGGCCCGTTCAGCCATCCGCTGGCCGATGAGTAGGTTGTATTTCTGGCGGGCATAGTTGATGATGGCCTCATCCATTTCATCGCCGGCCACCCGGATCGACCGGCTGACGACAATACCCCCCAGCGAAAAAACGGCCACCTCGGTCGTTCCCCCACCGATATCGATGACCATACTGCCCAGCGGCTCGGTAATCGGCAAACCGACACCAATGGCCGCGGCCACCGGCTCATCGATGATTTGGGCCTCGCGTGCTCGCGCGCTCCGGGCCGCGTCGTACACGGCCCGTTTCTCCACCTGGGTCACCCCGCTGGGAATGCCAACGACCACCCGCGGCGCATAAAACGGCGTGGGGATCAACGTTTGCTCGTGGACTTTCTTAATAAAATACCGCAGCATCGCCTCCGTGATCTCAAACTCTGAAATCACGCCATCGCGCAGCGGTCGAATGGCGACAATGTTCGCCGGCGTTCGACCCACCATCTCTTTGGCATCAACGCCAATCGCCAGCGGTTTTTTAGTTCTCTTATCGATGGCCACCACCGACGGTTCGTTGATAACAATGCCTTTACCACGCACATAAACCAATGTGTTGGCCGTGCCCAGGTCTATGCCAACGTCAAGCGAAAAGAGGCCAAGTAATGCATCTAAAGGGCCTGCCACTTAAATATTTCTCCTTAGACCAGCATAACAATAGGCAGGCTGTCAACGGTCAGCGCCTGCCTAATTTGTGTATTATACCACAATCGAACTTTTGCACAATAAACCCATCGAACAGCGCAGTCAGATACCTGTTTTAAGCGTTATTGACCAACTTTTTCTTCAAATGGGGAATCAGCCCCCCGTCGGCGATAATCGCCTGCACCGATGGCGCGAAGGGGGGAAAGGTAAACTCACCCACCTCGCAGCGGATGACGCCGGCCTCCATGTCGATCTCTACCTGATCGCCTTGCTTGAGAGCCGCCACCGCGGCGGGGCAGGTGATAGCCAACAGGCCGTTGTTAATCGCATTCCGATACCAAATCCGCCCAAACGACTCGCCAATCACTGCGCCCAAACCGACCTGCTTCAGACAGATGGCCGCCTGCTCGCGGCTGGAGCCGTTGCCCCAGTTTTTACCGGCCACCACGACATCACCGGGCTGTACGTTGGGAGCAAAAGTCGGGTCCAAATCTTCCAAGGCATGCGGGCCCATCTCCGCCGGATCGGAGATAGTGTAGGTATATTTGCCGGGGAAAATCACATCGGTGTTGACGCCGTCGCCATATTTCCACACGCGACCCTGAATAACGGCTTGTTCCATATTATGACTCCTCGTCGGGCTGTCCCCGCAATTTTCTGAGTTCGGCTTCCAATTGAGCCAGCCGAGCTTCTGCTGCTTCAGCCCGTTTGGCGGCTTCATCTAAGGTTGGTACCGTTTCACCGCTATCGGCATTGACAATACGCAGCAGTTGATCTTGGGGGTGTAACGTCACACCTAATTCCTGGCTAAACAAGGTGCCATTTTCGGCTAAATCAACAGGCTGATAGTAATTATTTTTCAGCCGAAATCCTTGCAGCCGAGGCGACAGATATTCATCTAACGGATCAAACAGAAAATATTCGGGCACCCCCAATTTTTCATATAAGGCCCGTTTCTCACCCAAATCGTCCAACCACGTAGCCCGCGACGTAATTTCAAAAACCGTACAAGGGGCAACACCTTCTTCCCACAATTTGTACGTTCGCCGGGGCTGCTTTGAAACCCCTTTGACCACAAACACATCAGGCACTTTAAACGCCGACCGATTGCCTTCTTCATAATAGAACAATAGATCAGCTGCCACGTAAACATCCTCAATCTGGCGAAAGAAGTACCGCAGCGATTGAAACAGATGCAAAATGACATTGATATGAAATTCGGTTTCGCCCATAGGTTTGCCGTCCGATTCAGGATAGTCGGTTTCTAATGTCGTCAAACTCGACGGTCTAAACGTAACAATGTCGCCCATCTAACACTTCCTAACCTATGCTTCTACCCCTAACACTTGTTCCGGCCCGGCGATCTCTCCGACCACCGCACTGGCGACCACCACCGCCGGCGAGGCCAGATAAATCTCCGAGTCGCGCGTCCCCATGCGTCCCCGGAAATTGCGATTTGCACTACTGATCGTCACCTCACCCGGCGCGGGAATGCCCAAGTGATTCCCCATACAGGGGCCGCATCCCGGCGATCCAAACGTTGCGCCGGCCGCCATGAGCGTCTCGACATACCCCGCTTTGATAGCGTCCATATAGACCTGTGAGGAAGCGGGGATCACCAGCAGCCGTGTCCCGGCCGCGACCCGATGACCGGCGATCACTTTGGCCGCCTCGGCCAGATCTTCTAAGCGACCATTGGTACAGGTACCCAGAAATGCCTGATTAACCTTGGTGCCGGCCACCGCGCTTAACGGCTTGACGTTATCAACCGTATGCGGGCAGGCTACCTGCGGCTCGATGGCTGAGGCGTCGAACTCGTACTCGGCGAGGTAAGTCGCGGCCCGATCGGGCCACAAAGCGCGACTGGTTTCAGCCCACGTTTGCCGATCGCCGCCAACCTGCGCGCCCCGGCTGCGCTGCGCCTCTAGCCAATCGAATGTAATTTCATCTTGAGCTACCCAGGCATTCTTCGCGCCCATCTCAGCCATCATGTTTGACAGCACAAAGCGGCTGGCCATTGTCATGCCGGCTACGGCTTCACCGTGAAACTCAACGCTGGCATAGAGACCGCCATCGGCGCCCAACTGCCCGATGACAAACAAAGCGATATCTTTGCTGGTCACCCACGGATTGAATTGACCCGACAGCGTAATTTTGAGACTCTCCGGCACGCGCAGCCACAACTGGCCGGTGGCCCAAATAGCCGCCATCTCGCTCCGGCCGATACCGGCCCCAAACGCGCCCAGCGCCCCGTAATGGGTCGAGTGGCTGTCGGCGCCCAGCAGTACAATACCGGGGTAGATCAGCCCTTCTTCGCACAAAACTTGATGACAAATGCCGCGCCCGACTTCAAAGAAATGGGTGACACCCTGTTCGGCCACAAAACGGCGAATATCGGCGTGATTTTGAGCGTGTTTGGTGGTGGGCGGCGGAGCGGCGTGATCGAGCGTGATCGCCAGCCGTTCGGGGTATTTCACTTTATC
>JAGRCC010000736.1 GCA_020433785.1 Anaerolineae bacterium | reverse complement strand
TCGACGCCGTGGGCCGCCAGCGTGGGGCCAGTATGGGCTCCGGAAATGATGAGCGTGAGCAAACGCTTAACCAGATTTTGGTGGAAATGGACGGCTTTTCTTCATTTACCACAGTTATTGTGCTGGCTTCGACCAACCGCCCCGATATTCTAGATGCCGCTTTGCTGCGACCCGGCCGTTTCGATCGTAAAGTGATTTTGGATCGCCCTGATGTCCACGGTCGCGAAGCCATTCTGCGGGTTCATACCCGGGGTAAACCTTTAGCACGAGATATTGTGCTGTCTGACTTGGCTCGACTAACGCCGGGCTTTGTCGGGGCCGATTTAGAAAATTTGGTTAACGAAGCAGCTATCTTGGCCGCCCGCCGTAACCTCAATGCGATTGGACAGCAGGAGTTCCAAGACTCGATGGAACGCATTGTGGCCGGTCCAGAACGCCAGGGCAAGATATTGAGCGACTACGAGCGTAAGGTCATCGCTTTCCATGAAGCTGGACACGCCTTAGTAATGCACAATCTGGAACACAGCGATCCGGTTCATAAAGTAAGTATTGTTTCGCGAGGGATGGCGCTCGGCTATACTATGCCTTTACCGGAGAATGATCGCTACTTGCTTAGCCGCGAGGCGTTTGAAGATCAAATTGCCGGCCTGTTCGGAGGACGCGCTGCGGAAGAAATTATTTTCAAGCGGATCACGACTGGGGCCGCCAATGATTTGGAGCGAGCAACCAAACTGGCTCGAGCAATGGTGACTCGCTACGGGTTTAGCAGTCAAGGCTTAGGCTTACGCTGCTTCGGCGAAGAGCATGGCAATCCCTACCTGGGCACATTGAGCGAGATGCGTGACTACAGTGAAGCCGTAGCCCAGGCTATCGATCAAGAGATCCGCCAGATTTTGGACCACGCTTATCAGCGCGCTAAAGAGATCCTGATCAATAAACAGCGCAAACTGGAAGACCTGGCTCACGCGCTGCTAGAATTTGAAACGATCGATCGGCCTCAATTCGAGACACTGATGGCTTAAATTGTGATTAGTGAGGGGGAGGTTGGAGATAAGGCAATTAAAGTATAATCTCCAATCTCCTCATTTCTTCTATCTCCAACTGAACTCAAGGGCCAAAAGTATCACATAAGAATCCACCCCTGGATAACCTACATCCTCATGTTGAAATTCTGCTCAAACCTCGGTACAATACTGCTATTCTAACCGAGGTGTTTTTATGTCCGATGAACTAAAAGCCAAAGTAAAATCGCAATTTGGCGTTTCAGCCGATAGTTACGCCACCAGCGATGTTCATGCTCAAGGCGAAAGCTTGGGCATGTTACTAAACCTGGTTAAACCACAGCCGGAATGGCAGGCGCTAGATGTCGCGACTGGGGCGGGGCATACGGCCATGTTGTTTGCCCCGCACGTGGCCCATGTCATTGCTTCCGACCTGACCGAGCCGATGCTGACCAAAACCGCCCAACTCGCCGCCGAGCGTGGTTTGACCAACCTTGAAACCCGTTCGGCTGACGCTGAAGCGCTGTCTTTTGACGACAATGCCTTTGATCTGGTCACCTGCCGGCTGGCCTTCCACCACTTTCCCAATCCCCACCAGGCGCTGAGTGAAATCGCTCGTGTGCTCAAGCCGGGCGGGATTTTTGGCCTGAGCGACAATATCACCGTCCCTGATAAACAGGCGGCCGGTTACTACAACGCTTATGAAAAGCTGCGCGATCCATCGCATCACTGGGTTTATCCTCAGGTTCGGCTAGAAGCCATGTTGGAGAAAGCCGGCCTAAAAGTTGAAGCGACCAGTAATGTTATGACCAAAGAGTTCGAGTTCCATAAATGGGCCGATCGCCAAAATGTGTCCGATCCTAACAAAGATAAGCTACTAGAGATGATGCGCCATATTCCGGAATCGCTGCAACCGCTTTTGGCGCCTCGGTGGGCCGATGGCACGATGTATTTCAATCTTTGGGAAGTGGTGATTGTGGCGCGATTACAGTAAGCGTACTTGAAGATCAATTTGAATTAATTTTGTATTTTGAGACAGGAACGCCTGTTGCTACAATGGTAGATAACAACATTCGTTTACGGTGATAGCCTACGCGGCAAAGGTAGAATTATGAGACAGGTAATCATATTTCCCGGTGAAGATGGTTACTGGGTAGCCGAATGCCCCAGTTTACCCGGTTGTATCAGTCAGGGCCTTACTAAAGAAGAGGCGATTCATAATATCAAAGAAGCCATTCAAGAATATGTGGGTGCATTGGAAGAAGACGGTCTGCCTGTACCGGAAGAAAGGTTTGAGACGCTTCTTGTGGCGGTATGAGTAAATTACCCCGAATTTCCGGACGTGAATGTGTCAGAGCGTTGGAGAAGCTGGGGTTTTATATCCGGCGACAACGAGGAAGCCATATTGTTCTACGCCGTGATCACCCTTTTACCCAATTGGTTGTTCCTGACCATAAAGAGTTAGACCGTGGCACATTACGCTCTATTATCAGGCAAGTGGGCTTAAGCATAGACGACTTTACAGAATTACTTTAAAATCCATCAATTATGTGAGAAGGATAAATGCGAACTGGAAACCCAACCCTTAATTCAAAAGCTTTTACTGGTTTAGCGCCGACCGCCGAGACGATGACCATTCAGGGCACGGTCAATAAAACGCTGCTATTACTGCTGCTGGCTTTGGTCTCGGCGGCGTGGATTTGGATGCGATTTTTCGACGGCATCGGCGGCACGTTGGAACCCACTCAACTGGCGGAGAATACGGCAGCGATCTATCCCTGGATTATCGGCGGCAGTCTGGGTGGGTTGGTGTTTGCCTTCATCACTATTTTCAAAAAGACGTGGGCCGGCATCACTGCCCCGATCTACGCTTTGCTGGAAGGGTTAGTGCTAGGTGGCCTGTCAGCTATATTTGAAGCCCAATTTCCGGGGATTGTCCTTCAAGCGGTCAGCTTGACCTTTGGGACGATGTTCTGTATGCTGATGGCCTACAGTTCCGGTCTAATCCGACCGTCGGAAAAATTCAAGCTCGGTATCGTCGCGGCGACAGGTGCCATTTTCTTGATCTATCTGGCGACATTTATCCTGGGCTTCTTTGGTATCAGTATCCCCTTGATTCACGGTAATGGCTGGTTCGGCATCGGCTTTAGTTTGTTGGTGGTGACCGTCGCCGCGCTCAATCTGGTGCTCGATTTCGATTTCATCACGAACGCTGCTCAACGGGGTGCGCCAAAGTACATGGAATGGTACGGCGCTTTTGGGTTAATCGTTACGCTTATCTGGCTGTATATTGAGATGCTGCGGCTGTTGGCCAAGTTGCGCAGTCGATAGTCAATGCAAAAACCTATTCGTTTTTCTCGACATGCATTGGATCAAATGAAGTTGCGGAGTGCAACCCAGTCAGAAGTCATTCAAGCAGTTGAGACGACGGCATGGCAGACCGCCAAGCGGGGCAAGAATGAAGTGCGAAAAAACTTCCCATTTGGCCAACCCTCGCCGGTAAATAATACAGTCTATGCTTTCAGGACGGTTCATGTCATATTTGCCGATGAACCAACCGAAGTGGTAATTGTTACCGTTCTTGTTTATTATGGGAATTAGAGTCCAATGAAAATTTACTATGATGCCGAAGTCGATGCCATGTATATCGAGTTTCACCCTGTGGCTGATGGAACTGCCGAGGCACGGCCTTTTAATGATGAGTTGATTGCCAACTATGGTCCAGATGGTAGATTAGCCGGTCTAGAAATCTTAAATGCCAGTCAAGTACTTGATCAGGAGGACGGTAGACTAGTGTTTGAGATTACACCGACTGCCAAGTCACTAATAGCTTAAACTTAACGATTAGAGAGAAATTTTGGTCTGAAAGATATCCTCCCTTATTACAATCTTGCGACCTTGTGACCTTGTGTTAGAATTCGTCTCAAACAATTGATCCGGAGAACCCTATGAAATATTACATCTGGACTGCCGGTTGTCAGATGAACATGGCCGACTCGCAGCGAGTGGCCTCCGAATTGGAGAAAATGGGCTACCGTCACAGCGACAGCTATCGCGAAGCCGATGTCATTGTGCTGAATACCTGTGTGGTGCGCCAAAGCGCCGAGGATAAAGCCACAGGCTTTTTGTGGTCGCTCAAACCGCACAAGGAAAGCAATCCTAATAAAGTGCTGGCCTTGATGGGGTGTATGGTCGGTGTGAAGGGTGGCAAAAAGCTGGCTCGGACTTTCCCCCACGTCGATGTCTTTATGCCGCCCAGCG
>JAGRCC010000735.1 GCA_020433785.1 Anaerolineae bacterium | reverse complement strand
AATAATAATAATAATAATAATAGCGATGATGACGATGATAATTAAAAATAACTACGTTTTTACCGGTTAGCCACGTCATTTCAGGATCAGCCCTCTGAGCAATGCCAGAGGGCTTTTTGATCCCAAAATTCACGCAAAATTTAACAAAATTTTCTCCTAGCTGCTAAAACGGTATAATAGGCAGTAACAGCTACCAAGACTTTAACCTCGTGCATCAACCACATAAGTAACTGTTTAATTCGCAGTAACCGCTTTAGCGACGCTACCAAAAAAAAACGGCAAAGGCCATAACTACGAACTTGGGACCTATTTCCGCCTAGGTGTGATTAATGGTGAGGAGAAAATGAGTTCAAAATGGTTACAAACTTTTTTCCTGATAGCCCTTGGGCTAATCTTGCTGGCAGCGTGTACGTCAATCGAGGAAATCGAAGAGTCGGCGCGATCAGTTGAGATCGTGCCCGATACACCGGCCGCCAGCCTACCGGCCGCCGATTCACCTTCTGCCACCGAGGCATCGCCCGTTGCTGCCGCGGCTATCCCAACGCCGGTGGATGAACAAACGGCCACGTCTCCGGCCGGCGACAATGAGCTTATCTATGCCGAAGCTCAAGTCACCTCAGCCAATGTGGCCATCCTGGAGTCGTTTCCGGTGCAGGTTAACCTCATTGTGCAAGGTAATTTTCCCGACGGCTGTACCACGATCGATCAGGTTAGCCAACGGCAGCAGGACAACACCTTTTTCGTTAATTTGATCACCGCTCGACCGGCTGACGCGATGTGTACGCAAGACATCGTTCCCTTTGAAGAAATTGTGGCCTTGGATGTAACCGGGCTAGAGGCCGGTCAATATCAGGTGGTGGTCAATGAGCAGCCATTGGCTACATTCCACCTGGCCGCCGATAATGCCTTACCCGGCGAAAGCGACTCGGACCAGGGGGTGCTGCCGGCTGACGACACCGCTTTCGAGCAGATTTTCATTCCCGCTACCGGCGCAGCGGTCACCGTACCGACCGATTGGACGCGCACCGATTTTCAATGGTCGCCCACCAGTGAAGGGACGCCTTTTATCGGTGTCGTTTGGACCGAACTCGATCTGGAGTGGACGCCGACGTCCATGCTGCCCGATGGGGCGGAGTTGATCTCACGCGAACCGGTTGAGCTGGATTGGGGCGAAGGCATCCGCTTTCAATTAGAGATCAAAGACGCCGATGGCCAACCGGTTACTATCGAGGAGCATCTGATCGCGCCGCTCAATCGAACCATGGTTTACGACTTTTATGCCAGCGGATCGACTTATCAAGAGTTGGAGACAGTCAAAGACGCCTATGAAACGATGATCGCCTCGGTGGAACTCAATGCCAATCCCGCTTTTCAGGGCTTGCCGGAAAGCTGCACCCCCAACGTTGCCCGGGCTTTATATGTCGATGCCGAACGGCGGTACTGTTTGCTGTACCCGGTTTACTATCCCGAGCCGGTTGAGCAGAATGGGCTGATAAATATCTCCGGCCTGCCCCAGAGCGAAGGCCCTGATCCTATTGTGGCCAGCCTGTTCATTCAAATCGATGGGCCGGCCAACGGGCAAACGGCAGCCCAAGTGGTCGACCAAGTGGTCAGCCAATACAGCGCCCTGCCGATTACCCGGCGTTCGACGACGCTGAGCGGCGTTGAAGCGGTGCTGGTAGAAGGGCTGCCGGGGCGCTTCGGCTCGCGCCAGGTATTTGCCGTTTATGATGACACGGTTTTCCATCTCATTCTGATGCCGGTTGACAACGCTTTCCCTCAGCTCGCTGATGAGGTGGAGCAGTTGTGGGAGACGGCCATCACCTCATTTACCTTTTTACCCTAATTCAGGTTCCGGTTAATGGTCATCTTAGAATCATCTTTTCTACTGGACGCCCTGTTCAAACTCACTATGGTCATGCTGATTTTCTCGGCTGCGACCTTGCTTCATCGACTGTCGGAGCAGTTGGCCGGGTTAATCCTGCGGTTTGGATATCGCCATAATGCCACTGACCAGGCCGAAACTAAGCCGGAGCGACACCCGGTGCTGGAAGATTGGCTGCCCGATGAACTGATCACGGTTGAACCGCTCCGGCTGGAACAGCAACGTACCTTGAAAGAGTTGCTATCCAGCCTGATTAGTGTGACCGCCTTTACAACCGCTGCCGTCGTCACCCTGGCCCTTTTTACCGATACCGAAACCCTTATCTGGACGGTCGGTTTTTTCACCGCCGGTCTATCGTTTGCCGCCGGCCCCGTAGTGGGCGATCTCCTATCGGGGGCCAGTATCATTTTTCAAGACAAACTGGTTGTCGGCGAGAAAATCCGGATCAATTCCCAATTCGTGCCGATCGAAGGCATTGTCGAACGGATCAACCTCAAGTCAACCAAGCTGCGGGCCCGCACCGGCGAAATGTATATCGTCAATAACGGCGAGCTGCGCTACATTTGTAACTTCAGCCGTGGACCTTACTCCGCCACATCGCTACGGATCAAAATTGCTGCACCGGACTTGCTGCCGGCCCTGGCCTTATTAAATAGGTTAGCGCCTGAAGCGCCGCGCGTCTTCCCCGAACTCAACGAACCGTGGCTGGTCTTCAGCGAATCGGGCACGATGGATCACACCATCGAATTAACCCTGGCCCTAAAAACCGACTTCGGCCGGGCGGCGCAACTGCGCCCCAAGCTTATGGTCTTTCTCCAGCACCATTTTTCCCTGGAGAATATCGCTTTCGCCAAATAAGGAAACCACCGCATGGAAACTGCCGCTGCCGGGGACTTACCGCTGATTATTAGACTCATTAACGTTGGGCTGATTATTTTCTTAGCCTGGCTTATTTATCGCTTATCGTGGCGGCTGGCCGGGCTGTTCTTACGATTTTACAATTTTTCGCCGTCGCACTTACCCGCTCATTTGCAGCACCATACTGGCGAAGAAGGGGTCTCAAAACTCATCGCCCGGCTGGTTGATTGGCTGCCCGGCGAGATCATCGACGTTGCTCCACCCCATGAGCAGCGGCAGCAAACCCTGCAAGAGATCATCTCCAGCGCTATCTCCGTCATCGCTTTTGTGCTGGCGGGTCTGGCCATCCTGGGCCAATTTGCCCCCATGAGCACCATTGTAACCGTGACCGGACTGCTCATTTCGGCCCTGGCATTCGCCGGTCGCACCGTTATCGCCGATTATTTGGCTGGGTTTGGAATTCTGTTTCAGGATCAATTTTATG
>JAGRCC010000734.1:2189-3179 GCA_020433785.1 Anaerolineae bacterium | reverse complement strand
CCGGCCCGGCGGACAGTTTCAAGCTAGAGCCGACCGACGTCAAACTGGCCACGGCGCTGCTGGTACTGGCGGCGCTGGCCATCCCCCAAATTCAACGGCAGCGCCGGCAGCGGCGGCAAAGGGGGTAGCCATGCTCAAGCTAACTAACCTTAGCATGGTGTTCAACCCCGGCAGCATCAACGAAGTGCGCGCCCTGACCGATGTCACGCTTCATCTGCCGCCCGGCGAGTTTGTCAGTGTGATCGGCTCCAACGGGGCCGGCAAATCGACCTTACTCAACACCATTGCCGGGGTTTTTCCCGTTACCCAGGGCCAGATTACCATTAACAACCAGGACGTAACCGATTGGCCGGAGTATCGCCGGGCCGCTTTGGTGGGGCGGGTCTTCCAAGACCCGCTGCTGGGCACGGCCGCCTCGATGACCATTGAGCAAAATCTGACGCTGGCCATCAAACGCGGCCAGCGGCGCGGCTTGCGGCGGGGCGTTACGCCCCACCTGCGATCTCGGTTCCGCGAGGCGCTGGCCCAATTCGGCCTGGGCCTGGAAGATCGGCTTGATGCCCGGGTACGGCTGCTGTCCGGCGGTCAACGCCAAACGCTGACCCTGCTGATGGCTACACTGGCTCAGCCCAAGGTGCTGCTGTTAGACGAACACACCGCCGCGCTCGACCCGGCCACGGCCCACCGCATTGTGACCCTGACCACGGACATTGTGGGCCAAACGCACTTAACCACGCTGATGGTGACCCATAACATGAAGCAGGCGCTGGAAATGGGCACCCGCACCCTGATGATGCACAACGGCGAGATTTTGTTCGACTTTGTCGGGCAGGAACGGGCCAACCTGACCGTGGCCGGGCTGCTGGAGATGTTTGCCAAGGTCCGCCAGCAGGAGTTGGCCGATGATCGCCTGCTGCTGGCCGACCATTAAGGCTCGAGATTTAGATAACTACCGCATTTGAGTGGGGGTAATTGGTAAATGGTAATTAG
>JAGRCC010000734.1:0-2167 GCA_020433785.1 Anaerolineae bacterium | reverse complement strand
CCAATTACCATTTACCAATTACTAACTACCCTGGCCTGTCCACTGAAAGGAGAAAGTTAGTAATTTTCCATTCCTAAAAAAGATATTTAATGTTCAATAAATTATCACTCTTGGAGGAGAGACCTTTATGAAACACATATTTTTGTTACCCTTACTGATGGTGGTGCTGTTCCTGGCCGTGGCCTGTGGCGGCACAACCGTAGAACAGGCCAAGGAAAAGGCCCAAGAAGCGGCGGCCACGGCGAAGGATGCGGCGGCCGGCGCAGCAGAACAGGCTAAAGAAGCCGCGGCCACAGCCCAGGTCGTCGCTGAAGGCGCGGCGGAACAGGCCAAAGAAGCCGCGGCTGACGCTAAAGAAGCGGTCGAAGCCGCCGCGACCGAAGTCAAAGAAGCGGTCGACGAGGCTGACGCGACTGACGAGGCCATGGCGGCACCGGTTGAAGGCGACTATACCGTTGGCATTATGCAGTTGGTCAGCCATCCGGCGCTGGATGCCGAGCGAGAAGGGGCGATCAAAGCCTTGGCCGATAACGGCTTCATCGACGGTGAAAACCTAACCATCGATTACCAAAACGCCGAGGGCGATATCGCCACCCTGACCACCATTGCCCAGAAGTTTGTCGATGACGATGTCGACCTGATTATTGCGATCACCACCCCGGCTACGCAAGCGGCTTACAACGTTACCAAGGATTTGGGAGGACCGCCGATTGTCTTCACCGCCGTGACCGATCCCTACGCGGCCGGTGTGGCCACGGCCCCGGATGACCATCCGGCCTGGGTGACCGGTATCCAGGGTATGCCGCCGGTTGAGGACGCCTTGGCCGTGATCAAAGAGATACTGCCCGATATCCAGACCCTCGGCATGATCTGGAATACCGCCGAAAAGAACTCCGAAGTCGCCACCTCGATTGCGCGGGATACGGCCGCCGATATGGGCATCGAGCTGGTTGAGGCCAACATCGCCGACTCCAGCGAAGTGCAAACCGCCGCCGAGTCGCTGGTTGCGCAGGGGGTAGATGCCTTCTTCGTTTCAACCGACTCGACTGTGGTCGCCGGCTTTGAGGCCCTGGTCAAAGTGGCCGACGAAAATGATATTCCGCTCTTCGCCAACGACCCCGCCTCGTCCGAGCGCGGCGCGGTAGCCGCCTTAGGGCTGGATTACTTCCAGGACGGTCTCGACGCCGGCACCATCGCCGTCACCATTCTTAAAGGCGACGCCCCCGCCGGTGATATCACCATCGAGCGCCAGCGGGCCGGCCTGCTGGCCGTCAACCTCAAGTCGAGCGAGTCGCAGGGCGTTGAACTGCCGGCCGAAGTGGTCGATCGCGCGGCCCAGGTGTTTGAGTAAATCAACAGCTGTTAAGTAGGTTGGGTTGAGCCGGAAGTCGTGTCCGTTGCCAGTAAATGTTGGGTTTCATTCTCTATTTTGTCGCCTGGAGTTGGGGCGATACCCAACAATTTGGGCAACGGCCTCTCAAATTGACCCCGTCAACCCAACCTAAACTTGCCAATTAAATTTGGAATCTGGGCAAAAATTTGCTTGACAACGGACCATATTTGTAGTACAATAGTACTTAAGAGGGTCCCAAGGAATACGGACGTACCCTGAGATAGGCAGCGAAAAGTAAACAACTTAAGGCAGGCGGAGCGGTCTGGTAAAACAGATGAGACCGTGAGTTGGTGAAAAGGGTCACACCGGAAAGCCAACAATTGGCCGATAATAGAATTATCGGTTGAAAGTCAAGAGGATGTCTTTTTCGAAGCAATTTGGAAGCAAGTAGCTGCTAAACTCCAGGAAGCGAAAGGTTACTCGGGGCTCTCTTATTTATACCCAAAAAGCCCAGGCCTTAGCCTGAGCTTTTTTTATTTCTTCGGAACTAAATGAGACCTGGCAGGTTTTTGAATTACATAGGACTTACGCAGTTCGTAGAACAA
Source organism: Anaerolineae bacterium (assembly GCA_020433785.1). The sequence goes on along the minus strand of JAGRCC010000734.1, from coordinate 229 downwards.
TTTGCTAAATTGTTCATTTTGGGGCAAATGAGCGGCACAAATTGGCAATTTGTGCTACAACCTCTCTGATTTCGCCCCAACGGCGTAAGTCCTATTACATTTAAGATAATGAACCGTCCAATAGGAATCGTATTTAGTCGAACCTTATGGTTGAAAACCTGTCAGGTCTGGTCTGAAGGATCGAACCTGACCAGGTAAGGCAAATTACGGTACCGTTCATCGTGATCCA
>JAGRCC010000733.1 GCA_020433785.1 Anaerolineae bacterium | reverse complement strand
CCATCATGAATAGCCAATTTAACAAATTAATCATTATTGCTGTCATCTGTCTTACGCTCATGGCCTGTGGCTCGGAAACGGTCGGGTCGCTGGTGGGTGGTAAAGAGGTAGTCGTTAGCCTGGTTTATGGCTCGGAGAAACAAGAATGGTTGGAGCCGTTAGTCGCCGAATACAACGCCGCCACCCATAAAACCGCCGACGGCGCTACCATCGTCATTCAGGCCGAACCGATGGGGTCGATCGAGGCCATCACGGCCATTATTAACGAGGAAATTCAGCCGGTGGTCTGGAGTCCCGCCTCATCGGTTTACCTGCCGGTGGCCGAAGCTCGCTGGCAGGTAAAATTCGGTAGCGAATTAGCCGCGAAAACGCCGGCCGACCTGGTACTCAGCCCGGTTGTCATCGCCATGTGGCAGCCGATGGCCGAAGCCCTGGGTTGGCCGAATGAGCCGATTGGCTGGTCGGATATCAGTGAGTTGGCGGTTTCTGAGGAAGGCTGGGCCGCTTACGGCTACCCGGAATGGGGGCAGTTTAAATTTGGCCATACCCACCCCGATTTCAGCAACAGCGGCCTGGTGGCGATTTTGGCCCAGGCGTACGCCGGAGCCGGAAAACAGCGGGGATTGACGCCGGACGATCTGCTCAGCCCGGAGCTGGCCCAATTTATGACGCAGGTCGAGAGTAGCATCATCCACTATGGCTCCAGCACCGGCTTCTTTGCCGATACGATGTTTAATCGCGGCCCCTCTTATTTGAGCGCGACAGTGATGTATGAAAACCTGGTGGTGGCTCAGGAAAGTAAACGCCTCGCCGGAACCAGTGCTCAAATTCCGGTCGTGGCGATTTATCCTAAAGAAGGCACGTTTTGGACCAACAACCCCTACGTCATTCTTAACGCACCCTGGGTCAGCGACGCCCAAAAAGAGGCCGCCGAAGCGTTTGAAGCCTTTTTGTTGGATCAACCCCAGCAGGAGCGGGCCATTGCCTTGGGCTTCCGGCCGGCCGATCTGTCAATTCCGCTGGGCAGCCCCCTCGATGCCGAGCACGGCGTCGATCCGAGCCAGCCGCAAACGGTGCTGGAAGTCCCTGAGGCGGACGTGATCGAAGGGGTACAATATCTGTGGCGGCAGGCCAAACGCCCGGTTGATGTGACGCTGGTCGTCGATACGTCGGGCAGTATGTCGGGCGACAAAATCAATACGGCTCGAAACAGCCTGGTCGAATTCATCAACCAGCTAAGTAACCGGGATCGGGCCCAGATTGTGTTGTTTAACAGTCAGGTCTCTGTTTTATCGCCGCTAACGCCGCTGGCCGATAAACGTGAGGAGTTGGTACGCCGCGTGTCGGGCATTATCGAAGGCGGGGATACGTCGTTGTATGACGCCACCTTAGAGGCGTACCAACAACTAGCGGCCGACGGCGATCCGGAGCATATCCGCGCGGTGGTGGTTCTTTCGGATGGCGAAGATACCAGCTCGGTGCAGACATGGCAACAAGTTCTTCAAGAAATTGGCACCGACAGCGAAGGCGAAGGCGGCAATTCGATCAAAATCTTCACCATCGCCTTCGGTAACGGCGCCGATACCACGGTATTGCAACAAATGGCCGAACCAACCGGCGGGAGGCAATTCACCGGTGATCCGGCCACTATCGATGATGTTTACGCCGAAATCGCCTTGTTTTTCTAAGGCATAATTTGGACTTCGCCACCGTCTTCGCGTAGTTCGTTAACCAAAGATTGGTTATCGGTGATGACGATATGGGCGATACCCAAACGAGTGACCCGGCACTCAGGATAATTCTTGGGCATTTTTACCGCCCAAATTACATTGGACGCGTTGGAACGAACTGAGTCATGATAAGCTTTGGCTTGCGGCCAATCAACTACCCATTTTATCATCGAGGTCTACTCCTTTTTGTCTTAGGTTTAATGATGCAACCGATTGATGACCAAATTTCTAGAGTATAGGGTAATCGACCTGTTTTAAGCCTCTGTGATCTCACTTTAAAAGTACATTTAAGAGAATATTAAGAATAATTAACAATTTGAGTTGGGTCTGTTCAGATGTTAAAAAAAATTGATACAAAATTAAATGGCTCTTAACTTTAGAATTACGTCAATTTAATACTGACCAAGTAAAATTTAGCAGGTTAACTTTTTATCTCTTTACCTCACCCATTAACGCTGGAGATGGCCCGGTCAAATGCCGGGTCATTTTGCATCTGTAACTTAATTTACAAGGACAGACTCAATGGAGCGAGTGCTATTACTCAATGCCAGCTATGAACCGTTATGTGTGGTTACCTCAAGACGGGCGCTGGCGCTGATTATCAAAGGACGGGTAGAAGCAGCCTGCGGTGATTTGCTCGAGATGCAAGGAGTATCGCATACCCTGCGCATTCCCACCGTCATCCGGCTGCGCCGTTACATTAATGTCCCTCGGCGGGGCGCCCGCTGGAGCCGTCAGGCCGTTTTCCAGCGGGATAATCACACCTGTGGCTACTGCGGTATTCGCGCCGGTGAAAAACAGCGTAATAGTCCCCTGTCGCGGAGTGATTTTACGATTGATCATATTTTGCCAATCAGTCGAGGCGGCAAAAATACTTGGACCAATACGGTTTGCGCTTGCCCTGTTTGCAATCAACGCAAAGGCAATCGTACGCCTCACGAAGCCAATATGAAGTTAGGCTGGGAGCCAAAAATGCCGCGAGTTACTTATCTGGTGGCTTCCGGCCAAATTCCTGCTTCCTGGAAAATCTATCTGGAAGTACAAAGTTAGAAGACTTATGAGCCTCACCGGGTTTATGCTATACTACCTATATTAACTCTTAAGGAAGAAAGAAGTGCAGGCGGGTATGACTGTTTGGTGGGGAATTACAGCCTTATTAATCGTGCTGCTGGCGATTCTGGTTTACCGGTTTCGGAAGAAAACAAAAGAACTTGAACTGCAAATCAACGAAAATATGCGCTTGGAGCGCAAGCTGTCTGATACACGCCGAGATCTAGCCGAATTGAATGCTCGGCGAAAAAAATTGCTGGCGGCCTCAACTCAAGGCTTGATTATTGTTGAGCAAGACGGTCTGATCTCCAGCGCTAACAAAGTGGCCAAACGTATCTTTGGCAAATTCCGCAAAGAAGAAACCACCCTGATGCAGTGGACCCGCCAGCACCAATTGCATGAATTGGTGGAGCAGACCCTGGCCGGTGAAAAAATGCCGGCCATGTACTTCAACGCCGGCGAAAAGGTCTTAGAAGCCCACGCTCGCTCCATTAAAGATCATCACAATATTGTGGCCGTCGCTTTAGCCATCAGCGACGTGACCGAACTCCAAAAACTCAGCCAATCCCGCCGCTATTTTGTCACTAATATTTCGCATGAATTGCGAACTCCGCTGGCCTCGCTGCAACTGCTCACCGAAACGCTGCTCAACGGTGCGCTCGACGATAAAGAGATGGCGCCCCAGCTGATTGAAAAAATAGCCGCTCAAGTCGATACGCTGAGTCAGTTGGCCCAAGAGGTATTGGACCTGTCCTTAATTGAGTCCGGCCGCGCTCCGTTGAAGATGGCCTCATTCCCGCTGAATGACATCGCTCAAACCCAAATCGATCGCTTATCGTTGCAGGCCGAACGGAAGAATCTTGCCCTCAAAGTTGAAATCCCCCAGGATATAGCCGTATTGGTGGACCAGGCAATGATTAACCGGGTGTTTACCAATTTAGTGCATAACGCCATCAAATTTACGGAAAAAGGTGGAGTTACCGTCTCAGCCCAGGCCCCGAACGGGCAAACGATATTTGGCAGCCGCGAAGTTGAACCGGGTTGGATTGTAGTGGGTATTTCCGATACCGGCATTGGCATTCCTAAAGATGACCTACCCCGCATTTTCGAGCGGTTTTACAAAGTCGATCGGGCGCGGAGTGTCGGTCACGAGTCCGGCACCGGTCTGGGGTTGGCCATCGCCAAATATATCGTCGAAGCGCATGGTGGCGAAATTTGGGCTGAAGGCAATGGCCGGGCCAAAGGGACCACGTTTTACTTTACGCTGCCGACGGATGTGATTGTAGAATAGCGTTGGTAGAGTTCGGGAGTTCGTGGAGTTTGTAGCGTTATAGCGTTGGGGAGTTTATTAGGGTTGGTGGCGTAGGAAAGTTTGAGGGAAGTCAGTGAAGAGGCCGGATACACCAGCCTCAGTAAAATAGGCGATATCTTCGGGTCGATTGACGGTCCAGACATTGACCTCGAACCCGGCCTGGCGTAAGGCCTTAATCTGGGTGGCGTTGACCAGTTTATAATGAGGGTGGTAAGCCTGGCATTGCAACTGTTGAAGCAAGGTGAGAGGATCGGCCGTTGGCCGCTTGATCAGTGCGGCGGTAGCAATGTGGGGGTTGAGCGCTTTGGCGGTTTGCAAATAGTGGTGCTCAAACGAGGAGAGCAGCACTAGCTCGGGCATATTTAGATGCTCAATCAACTTGATAATCTTCTCAACTACCGGAAAAGACTCCAGCGGCGGCGGAGTCTTTTTGATTTCAACATTCACGCGCCAGTGGTGAGCGCGGGTGTAGACCAGCGCTTCCGCCAAAGTTGGGACCGGCTCTCTGCGTAAGGTAGCCTGAGTAGGAGCGTCGATGATCCCGGCGGCGATGGTTCCGAATGGATCGGTTTCGACAAAAAATGAGCCGGCCTCAAGCTGTTTGATTTCAGCCAGGGTCAAGGTGGTAACCGTCCAGGGGGCGCGATCCGGGAAGCGCTGCCGG
>JAGRCC010000059.1 GCA_020433785.1 Anaerolineae bacterium | reverse complement strand
GCAGCCTGACTGGCTGGCCGGACTCTCCACCGATGCCGAAATCGAAACACCCGAAACCGATAGCGAACCAGATCTACCCGACTGGCTGGCCGACCAACCTGGTACCGAACCTATCGACGAAAACGAGGACCTGCCCGACTGGCTCGCCGATCAATCTGATGCTGAAGCCCCTGAGCCAACGGTCGAACCCTCCGACGAAGACGAAAATCTGCCTGACTGGCTCTCTGATTTACCCACTGCTGCCGAGGAGCCGGAGCAGCCTGACTGGCTAGCTGGACTCCCCACAGCCGAGGCAATCGTAACATCTGAACCCGACAGCGAACCGGATCTACCTGATTGGCCAGCTGACCAACCTATCGCCGAACTCTCCGACGAAGAGGCAGACTTGCCTGACTGGCTCGCTGAGTCACCCACCACCGCCGAAATCGAAACGCCTGCCGCCGTGGAGCCGGAGCAACCTGGCTGGCTAGCCGAACTCCGCACCGCCTCGGCCATCGAACCACCCGAAACCGACGGTGAGCCTGATCTTCCCGACTGGCTCGCTGACCAACTTGTCGCCGATGCCCCTGAGCCAACGGTCGAACCCTCCGACGAAGATGAAGATCTACCCGACTGGCTGGCCGACCAACCTGTCGCCGATGCCCCTGAACCAATTGCCGAACTCTCCGACGAAGAGGAAGACTTGCCTGACTGGCTCGCTGAGTCACCCACCGCCGCCGCAATCGAAACGCCTGCCGCCGTGGAGCCGGAGCAACCTGGCTGGCTATCCGAACTCCGCACCGCCTCGGTAATCGATACGGCCGAAACTGACGGAGAGCCTGATCTTCCCGACTGGCTCGCCGACCAACCTGTCGCCGAACTCTCTGACGAAGATGAAGCATTACCCGACTCGCTAGCCGACCAACCTATCGCCGAACTCTCCGACGAAGAGGAAGACTTGCCTGACTGGCTCGCTGAGTCACCCACCGCCGCCGCAATCGAAACGCCTGCCGCCGTGGAGCCGGAGCAACCTGGCTGGCTAGCCGAACTCCGCACCGCCTCGGCCATCGAACCACCCGAAACCGATGGTGAGCCTGATCTTCCCGACTGGCTCGCCGACCAACCTGTCGCCGATGCCCCTGAACCAATCGCTGAACCTTCCGACGATGACGAAGACTTACCCGACTGGCTGGCCGACCAACCTGATACCGAACCGTCCGATGAAGATCTGCCCGACTGGCTTTCTGACCTACCTACTGCGGCCGAAATCGAAACGCCTGCTGCTGAGGAGCCGGAGCAAACTGACTGGCTGGCCGAACTCCCCACCGCCGACGCTATCGAGACACCCGAAACCGACAACGAATTCGACTTACCACCCCTTCAAATCCCTGATTCTGAAACGTTCTCTCTGGCCGACGAACGCTCCGATGAGGACGAAACCGAAGATGAGGACGATGAAGTTGATTTATCGCTTTGGTTTTCCGATGAACCTACTCCTGCGGCTTCGGGCATTTCAGATACCGATGTCAATCTTGAGATGCCGGGCTGGCTGGCCGATCTGGTCGAAATAGCCGATACCGAACCGCTGCAAACAGACACAGATGAAACCGAAGCCGGTTCCTGGTTGGACGACCTGCCCGATGTCGACGAGGACAGCGACATGCCCGACTGGCTCACCGGTCTCCGCAGCGCCGTCGAAATCGAAACACCTGACGCCGATATCGAGCCTGACCTGACTGATTGGCTGGTCGATGAGGCCGCCGCCGATGGCCCGGATCCCGAAACAACTCAACCTGCCCCTGATACCCCTGCCGCTGCTGACGATGATTTGGACATGCCCGACTGGCTGGCCGACCGCCCCGCCCCTGATACCGTCCAACCCGAACCCTCCTCTCTCGAAGCCAATACAGCCGATGATGATTTGGACATGCCCGACTGGCTGGCCGATCTACCTGAACTACCCGAAGTTGAACAGGCGGCCCAACCCACAGATGACCTGGCGATGCCCACTTGGCTCTCTAGCCCGCTTTATGGTGATGCTGATGCCGAAGCGTCCGAACCGGTTCATTCCATATCAGAAACGACTCCTCAAGACCAACCAGAGGCAGCGAATGACGATGTACCGATCTGGTTAGCCGTTCTGCGCGAAACAAAAGGGCAAGACGTTGATCCCAACAAACTCAGATACGACTATGAAGCCTCAGATCAGGCCACCCCAGTGGCTTCCGATTCGCCGCCTGACGACAGCCGCCTCGTCGCCGCCTCACTCACCACTCACACCCATCACACCCAACCGCCAACTGATGCCGACACCCTCCCCGAACCTGAACCATTTGACGCCGATGACGACCTAGAAGCGCCGGACTGGCTGCGGGAGTCACATGACGATACCGCTGAACCCGAACCGTCTCAATCCGATAGCGCTACCTTCGAGGCCGATACTGACCTTGATACACTGGCCTGGCTAACCGGCTTATCCGATGATGCTGACTCTCCTGTACCGGATACCGACGATGATTTAGCTTCGCCTCCCTGGCTGGCCGATCAGCCAACCTCTGACGACGCCGACAATACTGATCTTGTCGCACCGGCCTGGCTTACTGGCTTATCCGACGATGATGACTCGACTGCCGCCGAAACTGAGACCGATCTAGCCATGCCGGACTGGCTGGCCGATCAGCCGGACAGTTCCGACACCGACCTTGAGGTGCCGGACTGGCTCGCCGACTTATCTGACGACGATGACTCGACTGCCGCCGAAACTGAGACCGATCTAGCCCTGCCGGATTGGCTGGCCGACCAACCTGACGACGCCGCTGAAGACGAATCGCCGCATTTTGTAGCTCAATCCCTTGACAACGCTGCCCGCATGCCGCTCTGGCTGGCCGACGAAGCCGACACCGAGCCTCTCGAAGCAGATGAGGCCGGCACTGCCCAATCTGAATCTGACGAAGTTGACCCAGAAACCCACGAACCCGAAACCATCCAACCTGACATCGACGAAATCGAAACATCCCTACCCGAACCTGATGAACTTGAAGCGGCAGACGAAACGGCTGAAGACAGCGGGCAAGACCTGATTATGCCCGACTGGCTCTTCAAAGGGTCGCTGGAAGAGTTAGACACGCCGGAATGGTTGCAGGACCTACCCGCTATCGATCAAGCGGCTGAGGAAACATCGGCCGATTGGATGACTGATCTGGCCGAATCGGCTGACGAAGACGAGGCTGACTTGGCGGCTATGGCCGGCGCCTATACAACGCCGTCCGAACGATTAGGTCTGGTCGTGCCCCCTCCGGAACCGGCGCCGCCCCTTCCGGAAAAGAGTGAGCCACTGCTCGAAACGCCCTCTGAAGAGCCGGCGGCCCTATCCGGCGCGCCTACCGAATCGGCCGGCAATCTATCTGGCTGGCTCGATGCCCTCCGAACGGGCGAGAAAACTGAGCTAGAGGACGACGACGACCACCCCATCGCCGAAACGACCGGTATGCTGGCCGGTCTTGGCGGCTTGATGCCGGCTGAAACTCTGTTTACCCCAACCACCAAAGGTCCGGCTGACGATCTGGACCTGGCGGCTAAGAAATTCTACGAGATTGCCACTCAGCCGCCGCAGCCGGCCGCGCTGCCCGCGCCGTTATCCCGCCGGACGCAATTTGCCGGGCGCGCCCTGCGAGCGGTCTTATTACTCATGTTTATTGGCCTCATAGCTCTACCGCTTATACCAGGTACCCAAAAAGTGGTCAATGGCACTAAGGTGCCTTGGACTGAACCGACCGATAATTTTAGCACCATTTTAGACGAGCAGCGCCACCAACTGATCAGCGAGCAGTTGGGCATTGTTGATGTGCAGCAGCCCGGCTCGGTAGCGCTGGTGTCCTTTGATTACAGCCCGGCCACTCAAGGCGAAATGCAGCCGTTGGCTCAAGCCGTGCTGGGTCGATTGGCCGGGCAAGGAATGCGCATCATCGCGGTTAGCCTGGAACCGGAAGGTGCGCCCATCGCGCAACAAACCATCGAAACCACGCTAGCCGACCGCAATCAGGGCGATCTGTACGGCCAAGATATGATCAATTTAGGCTATCTGCCCGGCCAGGTCGCGGCAGTCCGTGCCTTAGCCACCGGCCGAGAGTTCGCCACCCTCACCGACTTCACCACGGGCGAACCATTCGGCAGTCAGGCCCAGACCGATTGGAGTAACATCCAAACTATCGAGCAAGTCGATCTGGTGGTGACGTTGGCCGATAATCCCACCTCGGCCCGCTGGTGGATCGAGCAGATGGGCACGGCTCCCAACAGCGATCAACGCTCATTACTGGCCGCTACCAGCGCCGTGGCCAATCCTTTCCTGCGCCCGTACCGCCAAAGTGAACAGCTCGATGGCTTGATTTCCGGTGTTGAGGGCGCTGCCGCCGTCGAATCGGTTCGCAACAACTTTGGTCCGGCCAGACGAATGCTCGACAGCCAGAGTTTGGCCCATTTAGTGATTATTATATTGATTGCTGTCGGCACAATGGTCGGCTGGATGCCGCAAGACGCGCCGCCCCCGAAAAAAGAAGAGAAATTAAAACCAGACCCTTCGTCCAGTTCTGAACCGCCTCAGGTCCAGCCTGAGCCGCTGCTTGGCGACGAAGATGAGCCTGAAGCCCAGGAGTAACCTTTGTGGAAGCCATCGGTCTACTGATCGCCGCTGTTCTAACCCTAATGGTCTTTAGTTATATTTTGGGTGATAACGTCCTCTTTAAACTGGCCGGCCATATCTTCGTCGGAGTAGCCGTGGGCTATGCCATCATCATTATTTGGTTCCAGGTGTTATCCCCTATGTTAGGCGCCCGTAACGTACTGGTAAACATCCCCGCCTTAGTGCTCTGTTTGCTGTTGATTTTCAAAGTGCGTCCCAATCAGGGTGCACTTTCTGATATGTTGGGCAGTATCGCGCTGGCCTTTATTTTGGGCGTGGGCGCGGCGCTGGCGATTGGCGGCGCGCTGCTAGGTACGCTAATGCCCCAGGTTTTAGCTACCACGGCGCTGTCGCTTAATCCGGCCCATTACGACAACAGCGACAGTCTGGCCGGCGCGCTGCAATGGCTGAGCAACTTTATTATGATCATCGGCACGGTGGGGACATTCGCCTATTTTACCTTCGCCGTTCGCGCCTCTGGCCCGCTGGGGGGCGTCCGCGAAATCATTGTCCGCTTTTGGGCCGGGATGGGCCGGGTGATGATCATCATCACCCTGGGCGCGCTGTTTGCTAACACCGTTAGTTCTCGCGTGGCGCTGCTGGTTTCGCGCCTGGAGTTTCTGGCCGGATTTTTTGGCGGATTTGGCGGGTAATCGATGAAAAGTATCCTTGCGGCTGAATGCGGCAGCACCACCACCATTGCCGCCTTAATCGAACAGGTAGACGGCGAGTATCGCCTGCAAGCCACCGGTCAAACTCCCAGCACCTACGGTCCACCCTGGCACGATATCACCATTGGCGTCCGGCAGGCCATCCGCCATATCGAAAAAAATGTAGGGCGAACCCTGCTCACATCGGGCGGCTGGCCGATTACGCCTCAAAATCAAGCCGGTCAAGGCGTGGATGGCTTTACCGTGGTTTGCAGCGCCGGTTCGCCGCTGCGAGTGGTCATCGCCGGGTTGATGAAGGATATTTCGCTGTCGAGTGCCCAGCGGGCCGCGGCCACGACTTACAGCCATGTAACCGGCCTGATCTCACTCGATGCCTCCGACGGCGGCCATCACACCCCTGAAGCGCGCATTCAAGTCATTAAGGAGGGCCGGCCCGATATTATCTTACTGGTCGGCGGCACCGACGGCGGCGCTACCGAGCCGGTCATGGAGATGGCCCGCGTGATTTCAATGGGGCTGTACATTTTGGGCAGCAACTCGATTCCAGGGGTTTTGTACGCCGGCAACCAGGAACTGCGCCCGGATATGGCCGATATTCTGGGCCACATCACCGCTTTAACCTCTGTTCCCAACGTCCATCCCTTGTTGGATGTGGACGATCCGGCCGCAACTCAGGCCGAACTTGAAAAGTTATACATTCAAAAGAAAATGATGCAGTTGCCGGGGTTCGATAAACTCAACAACTGGTCCACCCAATATCCGGTCATCCCGGCCAGCAAATCGTTTGAAAAGCTCATCTCGTTTCTGGGCCAGTATCACCAACTGAATGCCATCGGTGTCAACGTTGGCAGCCGGTCAACTACCATTGCCGCCAAAGCGCAAGACAACCCGGCCCGCCTCTTCATCCGCAGCGACGCCGGCGTCGGCCACAGTCTGGCCGACCTGCTCAAGGCCGTGCCGATTGAGAAATTTCACCGCTGGCTGCCGTTTGAGATTTCGTTAGATGAGTTATACAACCGTCTCCTCAACAAAAGTCTTTATCCCACCAGTCTCCCCACCGGTCTCGAGGATCTGCTGATCGAGCATGCCGTTGCCAGGGAAGCCATGCGGCTGGTGGCTCACCAGGCTCGCGGCCAGCATACTGACGCTCAATGGAATTTGATCATCGGCGCGGGACGTACCTTAACCGGCAGTCCGCACGCGGCTCAGGCGGCTTTACTGCTTATTGATGGATTGGAGCCGTGGGGTGTAACCAGCTTGGTCCTCGATAGAAACGGGCTGGGCGATATGCTGGGGGCGATTGCGGTGCTCGATCCGTCAGCGGCCGTTAAAGCCGCCACGCATGATGCGTTTCTTAACTTGGGCACGGTCATCGCGCCGCGTGGGCACGCCCATAATGGCCAGACGGCTGTAAAAGTCAAAGTCGGGTATGAAAACCAAGAAACCTATGAAACAGAAGTGGCCTACAACACCTTAGAAATCATTGCCCTGCCGCCCGGACAAACAGCCCAACTCGAAATTCGCCCCACCCGCCAATTTAATATCGGCTCAGGCCAGTCCGGCCGCGCGGCTAAAACAGAAGTTGAAGGCGGGCTGTTGGGCATTATCATCGACGCCCGCGGCCGTCCGCTTCGTTTCCCGGCGGATGACGAGCAGCGGCGCGAGCAACTTCAGTTATGGTTAGAAAACCTACATCTTTATCCCTAAATCGAGACGCTTATGCAGCTTCCCGCAATAACCGTAAACAGCAATCGTAAAATATCTATTCAGCGCATGCTGCCGGCGCCCGGCGAAATTTTAGTCGAGTCGGGCCAAAAAGTGGAGGCGCTGACGGTCATCGGACGAACGGAGACGCCTAGTCGCTTCCGGGTGATCGACATCGCCCGACAGTTTGGCCGGCCGGACATCGACTTAGATGAAATTCTTGAAGTATCCGAAGGCGAGTCGGTTACGGCCAATCAGGTCATTGCCTCGGCTCCAGGTGGCGTGTCGCTGTTAAAGCGGTCGGTTCGAACGCCGGTGGCCGGTCACGTAGCGGCTATTGGCCCCACTTGGGTGCTGCTGGAAACCGAACGCACGCCAACCGAGGTTCAGGCTTTTATCAGCGGCGTTGTGGCGCGCGTCCTGGGCAATCGCGGTGTGGTGGTTGAAGCCAACGGAGCTATCATCGAGGCTGCCTGCGGGTTTGGCGGCGAGGCGGTCGGTCGCCTCAAGCGGCTGGTCAACTCCCCGTTCGAGCCGCTCTCGGCCAGCGCGCTCAACGAAGAAGCCAGCGACTCGATTATTCTGGGCGGCCAGACCGTTGATGAAGCGGTACTGCGCGAGGCGGAAAAATGGAAAGTGCGCGGTATCATCGTCGGTAGCATCGATGCCGCGCTGTTAGAGCTTGATCCACCAACCAAAGTGCGGGTGGTCGCGACTGAAGGTTTCGGTGACTTACCGATGTCGGCCTATACCTTCGGCATTTTGACGTCGCTGAGTCGTCGTGAAGTGTCTATTCGGGGTCGGTCGCTGCATTTAACCGCCGCGGCTCAGCCCTACGAGCCCTCGATCATCTTAGCCACCGACGGCTCTAAAAAGGGCATCTATTCCGGATCAAGCCAGCCGGAGAAACCGACGCCCGTCACCGAAGGTAGCCGGGTTCGTATCATTCAAGGGCAACATTTAGGGAGCAGTGGCACTATCGTCAACATCCCCGCCGAGCCTCAGGTTTTAGCCACCGGTATTTTAGCGCTGGGAGCCAACGTTAAATTTCAAAATGAAGTCGTCTTTGTCCCGTGGGCCAATCTGGAGCAGGTGGCTTAGATTTTTACTTTACTGGAGCGTAATTTCAGTCGATCACGATTACAAGAGCTAATGAGAAATGATAGAACGCAGATGA
>JAGRCC010000732.1 GCA_020433785.1 Anaerolineae bacterium | reverse complement strand
ATCCCTAATCCCTACCCCCTACCCCTTGTATTAAGTTAATTTGAAGGTAAAAACCCATGTCAACGTTACTCGAAGTCAACAACCTCAAAGTCCACTTCCCCATCCACGGCGGGTTCTTTGGCCGGGTAAAAGGCCACGTCCGGGCAGTGGATGATGTCAGCTTTGCCATCAATCGCGGCGAGACGCTGGGGTTGGTGGGCGAGAGCGGATCGGGCAAGACCACGGTCGGGCGCTCGATTTTGCGGGCGATTGATCCGACCGAAGGCACGATCACTTTTCACGCCAACGGTAAGCCGGTCGATTTGACCGGGCTTAACGGCGAAGCGCTGCGCCAATTCAGACGCCATATGCAGATGATCTTCCAAGACCCCTACGCCTCGCTCAACCCCCGCATGACGGTGCGCGACATCATCGCCGAGCCGCTGGTAGCAAGCGGCCTGCTCAAAGGCCAAGCCCTAAACGAGCAAATCCGCGAGACGGCGGAACGCTGCAAACTCAATCTCGAACACCTGCGCCGCTTTCCCCACGCCTTCAGCGGCGGGCAGCGCCAGCGCATCGGTATTGCCAGAGCGCTGGTCTCCAATCCGGAGTTCATCGTGTGCGACGAGTCGGTGTCGGCTCTGGACGTGTCGATTCAGGCCGAAATCTTGAACCTATTGATGGAGTTGCAGCAGGAGTTGGGCGTGACCTATCTCTTTATCGCCCACGATCTGAGCGTGGTGGCTCACATCTCCAACCGGGTGGCCGTCATGTACGTCGGCACGTTTGTCGAGCTGGCCCCCACCGAGAAGCTGTTCTTCACGCCCAAACACCCCTACACCGAAGCGCTGCTGTCGGCCATCCCGGATGTCGATCCCAACAAGAATATGAAGGTGGTCAGCCTCAAGGGCGAAATCCCCAACCCGGCCGACCCGCCGCCGGGCTGTCGCTTCCATTCGCGCTGCCCGTATGTTCAGGATCGCTGCCGCACCGATGTGCCGGACTGGCGCGAGGTCAGCGAGGGTCATTTTGTCGCCTGCCACTTGGCCGATGAGTTGCAATTGCGGGGCGTCGAACTCAAGCCTAATGACTCGCTAACGGACACCCTTTCAATTTGACCGAGATAAGCCTGCCCATTGGCGTCAAGCCGGTAGACCACCGCTAGCAGTCCGCCGACCGCTGAAAAATAGGCGTACGCGTTGAAGTTCGGCGGTCTATCGTCGGTGGTCTGCGGTCAGGAGGCATTGAAAGCTGGGGCAAATCGAAGATATGTCCTTTAGCAAATTCTAATGAAAAGAGTGCGCTATGAAACCTATCCAACACGCCGATATCGCTGTCATTGGCGCGGGCATTGTCGGCTTGGCCCACGCGTTGGAAGCGGCCAAACGTGGCTTCAACGTGGTTTTATTTGAACGCGATCAATACGCTCTGGGTGCATCGGTCCGTAATTTTGGTATGGTCTTGCCGGTCGGTATGGCCCCGGGGGAGGTTCACCAGCGGGCGCTGCGCAGCCGCAACATCTGGCTCGAGGTGGCCCGCGAGGCCGGATTTTGGCACGAGCCGGTCGGCTTTATGGTTTTGGCTTACCGGCCCGACGAAATGGCCGTTCTAACCGAATTCTGCGAGCGAGGGCCGGCGCTGGGGTATATTGGCCAACTGCTCGATAAAACCGAGGTGTTGCAGCGCTGTACGGGCGCGAATCCCGATGGCCTGCTGGGAGCCATGTGGAGCCCCACCGAGATGGTCGTCGACCCCCGCGAAGCAGTTCGCAAAATCCCGGCCTACCTGGCCGGCCAATACGGCGTCACGCTCCGATTTGGCGCCGCGGTGACGGCCATCGATCTGCCCTACATCGAGGCCGGCGGCCAGACCTGGCAGGTGGAACGGGCCTTGGTGTGCGGCGGCGCCGATTTCGAAACGCTTTACCCCGAGCTGTTCCAGGCCAGCGGGCTGACTCGCTGCAAACTTCAGATGCTGCGCACCGAGCCGCAGCCCGATAACTGGCGGCTGGGTCCGATGCTGGCCACCGGCTTCACCCTCAAACATTACCCGGCCTTTAGCATCTGCGAGTCGCTGACGCCCCTCAAAGCGCGGCTGGCGGCAGAATATCCGGAGCTTGAGCAGTGGGGCATTCACATTCTCGCCTCGCAGAATGAAGCCGGCGAAGTCATTCTAGGCGACTCGCACGAGTATGGGCTGGCTCCGGAGCCGTTTGATCGAACCGAGATCGATGAGTTGATTTTATTCCACGCCCAAAAAATGCTGCGGCTGCCCTCGCTCAAGATTTCGCAGCGCTGGCACGGTGTTTATGCCAAGCATTTTGAGAAGGCGGCCGTGATCGAAACCCCGGCGGAAAATGTACGTGTAGTGACTGGACTGGGCGGCATTGGCATGACCACCAGTTTCGGCCTGGCTCAAGAAACCTTTGAAGCCTGGGCTTAGCGGATAATGTTTTAGGAATAACTCAGCCACATTGGAAGTAGGCCGCAGAGAGTGGGAAGTAAGCCGTTTTTTGCCCCTACTCCCGGCTTATTAGAGATTTAATAGATTCTTTACAGAGCCTTAACAGAGACTTAAATCCATGTCTTTATAATCTGTGGTTGACAATCCTCTTATTGACCAATGGATGAGATCGTGTTGGAACTGCCGTTGATAACGTGTCGCCACGGACGGTCACCGAGTTTCAGCCAATCTATAGACCATTACGGATGACCCCAATGATGATGAAAAGTTAGCCTAACCGGCAGCGGTCGCTGGTTTGACAACGAGGCCAGATAACCCCTTGCGATGCAATACCACCGGCTCCGCTCAAACGACGATACCCTGGGCTGTCATTGCGCCGATACACGCTGCGACAGTACGACTGTTAACCAGAGGCTTGACCTAATTTTTGATGAAAGGAGGAGGATAGATTAAAGATAATTCGACCTCAAACCAAACATGTTGTTTAACCCATTGGTTTAATCCAATGTCCTGTTCAATGAATATTCGTTATGCTCATAACTTTAGAAATATGACGACCGAGGAGAATTTTCACTATGCTTAAAAAGTTAGTATTCGTCATTGCGTTAGTGCTGCTGGCCATTCCGGCCGCGGCCGTGGCCGCCCCGGCCTTGCAAGAGGAAGGCAGCCTTTACACCGTTCAAGCCGACGACTGGCTGTCGAAGATCGCCGAAAAAGAGTACGGTGATGTGTTAGCTTACACGGCGATTATGCATTTTCACAACCTGAAAGCGGCTGAAGATTCCAGCCTGACCCCCATCGAAGATCCGAACGTCATCGAGGTTGGCACGACCATCTACCTGCCTCCGGCTGAGGAGGCCCAAGCTTTCCTGAGCAGCGGCGAAACCCCGACACCCGCCCCCAGCACCGCTGCCAGCAGCGGTACGATGGCGCTACCGGAAGTCGATCCGCTGTCGATAACGGGCGACATTATCAGCGCGGGGAGTTCGACGGTGTTTCCGTTGAGTGAGCGAATGGCGGAGCGGTTCCAGGATGAAGGCTATGCCGGGACCATCACCATCGACAGCATCGGCAGTGGAGCCGGCTTCGAGCGGTTCTGCGTGGCCGGTGAGACGGACATCTCCAACGCCAGCCGACCGATCAAGGATACGGAAATCGAAAGCTGCCAGGCGATTGGTCGAGAGCCGATTGAGTTCCGGGTGGGGACCGATGCCTTGGCAATTGTGGTCAACACCGACAACGACTTCTTGACCGATGTGACGACCGAACAGTTGGCGACCATCTTCAGCACGGCCGAAACGTGGGCCGATGTCAACCCGGACTGGCCGGCTGAGCCGATCCAGCGCTTCATCCCCGGCACCGACAGCGGCACGTTCGACTACTTTGTGGAAGAGATTTTCGAGGAAAACGAAGAGCCGATTTTGGCGGCGTCGAACTTGCAGTTGAGCGAAGACGACAACGTGTTGGTGCAAGGGGTTCAAGGCAGCCCGTACGCCATCGGCTTCTTTGGCTACGCCTACTACAACGAGAACCAAGATACCTTGAAGGCGCTGTCGGTCAACGGTGTGGCGCCGACCGAAACGACGGCGGAAGACGGCAGCTATCCGTTAGCGCGGCCGCTGTTCATCTACTCGACAGCCAGCATTATGGCCGATAAGCCACAGGTGGCTTCATTCATTAACTTCTACTTGACCAACGTCAACGATGAAATCCTGGATGTGGGCTACTTCCCCGCCAGCGATACGGCCATTGGTGAAGCCAAGCAAAAGTGGCTCGACGCGGCTCAGTAGATTTTTAACGGAATGTTAAAGGGTTTTTAACAAACCCATAACATTGTCATTGTATATTGTTTTATGAAAATAACTAGCTGAAAACTTTCTTCATTCAGCGCCTCCTTCCTAGAAGGGTACTCTCGCCAGAGTACCCTTCTTTAATAAGCGCTGGAATTTATCGGAGCGACAAAGCTGGTTTTGTCACTCACAGTAGGGCCAAAGTTTACTTTGACGCTCCAGACCTTCAAATTCAAGGAAGTACGACAGAACCTACAGTACAACAACGACACTGAAAATTTCGTAGGACAAACTTAAGTTTGTCCTACGAAATTTTCAGAGGAGAGAATCATTAATGACATTCATTTACCAACGTTCCTACCGCGGCCCGCTGCAAGGCATCATTTTAGATTGGGCCGGCACTACCATCGATTATGGATCGCAGGCCCCGGCGATGGTTTTTGTGGAGG
The DNA here is from genome assembly GCA_020433785.1 of Anaerolineae bacterium. The sequence continues at coordinate 130 of JAGRCC010000732.1, read as the reverse complement.
TCTTCCAACGCCAGGGGGTGGACATCACCTTGGAAGAGGCTCGCCGACCGATGGGCAAGGCCAAATGGGATCACATTTCGGATATCACCCAAATGGTGGCTGTGGCGCAGCGCTGGCAAGCGGTTCACGG
>JAGRCC010000731.1:1149-2536 GCA_020433785.1 Anaerolineae bacterium | reverse complement strand
TGGGCTGGAACTGCTGCTTTGTGGCCGGCTCGACCCTGCTGACGGATATTTTACAGCCTCAAGAGAAAAGCCGCATCCAGGGGCTGGTTGATACGCTGATCAATGTGGCCTCCGCCACGGGTGGATTTGGCGGCGGGATTGTTTTTTGGGCCATTGGCTTCACCATCACCAGCCAGATTGGCGTTGTTGTCGCCCTCATTCCCCTAATGTTGGTTTTCTTCCTGCGCCTGACCCAATCCCAGTTGGCCGTGGAAGGAACAACGCCCGCTCATTAACGAAACGACTGGAGCGACAAAGCTGGCTTGGTCCTGCTCGAAGCCCGAACAAAGCCAGTTTTGTCGCTCCGAAGCTTTGTCGCTCCGATAGAAGGTTCCCCTGGAAATAATCTCCTCGATAGGTTCAATTACCTCAAAGGTTATGCTATACTAAAAACCGGTAAGCATTCGTCGATATGAACATCGTTGATCTGTATCGTCATCGCCTGTATTTTTAAAATCACATTCCAAAGGGGAGAGTATGAAAATCTTGAAATGGGTAGCTATTGTTTTAGGCGTCCTTATTGTCCTGGTGGTTGTTGTAGTGGCCGGGCTGCATTTTGTGGGGCAGCAGCGGCTCAATAATGCGCCGGAAGTTACGCTGGCAACGGTTTCGCCGGCGACGGATGAAGCCGGGTTAGAACGGGGCCAACATTTGGCCTCGATTAGCGGCTGTACCAGTTGTCACACCGAAGATTTAAGGGGCGAAGTTTTCATTGATGGCGCGCCCATCGGGTATGTGCCGGCGCCTAATTTAACCTCGGGTGCGGGCGGCATCGGGGGCACATATACCGATGCCAATTGGGAGTCGGCCATTCGGCACGGCGTGGCCGCCAATGGGCGGCTAATGGTCACCATGCCAACGGATCACTACGCTCATTACGGCGATGATGATCTGGCGGCGCTCATCGGCTATCTCAAAAGTGTGCCACCGGTGGATCACGATCTGGGGCCGCGCCAAATTCAATTTCCAGGCACGATTATCTTCGGGATGCTGGCCTACAGCAGTTGGCCGGTGAACGTCATCGATCACGCCAGCGTCGGCGGCAATGCGCCGGCTGCCGAGCCCTCGGCGGAGTATGGCCGGTATATGGTCAGCATTATGAGCTGCCAATCGTGCCACGCCGAGAACCTGGCCGGCAACTACGGCCAGCTCGATACGCCCCAGGGGCCGAACATCACCTTCGGCGGCGAAGTCGCCGATTGGAGCGAAGAAGATTTCGCCCGAACCCTGCGCAGCGGCACCACTCCGGACGGCAAAGTGCTAAAGACAACCGATGAGAACGGCATGCCCTGGCCGCAATACGCGGGCCTGTCAGACACCGAGGTTCAGGCCATTTGGGCCTATATTA
>JAGRCC010000731.1:0-1077 GCA_020433785.1 Anaerolineae bacterium | reverse complement strand
TTTTAACGCGTGTCTTCTCAATAACTTGGAGAAGACAACAACGGATGGGGAAATAAACAGATAAAAAAGATAAAATCCGTTGACTCCTTAATCCGTTGTTGTGGTAGCACAACGTAAAACCGTGGAAATGTGAGAGCGACGGAAAATTGCAAAATAATCGACAGAATTGACAAGATTATCACGATTTTATCTATCATAATTCAGTAAATCTTGTTAATCCTGTCTAAATTTTCCCTTACCACGGTTTAGTGCAGCGTTACCGTTGTTGTATTTGTCTCAAAAAATCGCGTTCATACTACAACATTCATAAAACAGCCCCAGGTATAGTCGCCTCGGGCTGTTTTAGTTTATGCCTACCTCAAGAACCATCCATCCAACTAACCATCCAACTAACCATCTACCCACTTTTCGCACATAATTCGCGTCCCGTTCGCAATCTTGCGATATAGTAGCCTTGAAGTTGAAAACGTCCCGTCATTTATGGAAGGAGTAATTAATATGACAACGCAACTACTGCTGAACTTCATCGAAGTTAAACCGGTGAAACCCAAGACCGAGTGGTGGCTGAGCCTGTTGGGCGGAGACCCACGTCGATATCGCATCAATGGAGACAACGGCTACCACATTTTCAATGGTGTCAACGGAACCAGCGCGGTTCAGCCGGGTCGCGTTGAGCCGTTACCCCCATATTGGCTGAACCTGCTGAACGGTGGACAAAATTATAACGGCAATCGCCGCGGTCCGGTATCGACACCGCTGCCGGCGGTTGAGATCGATGCTGAATTTTGGTTGAAAATTTTAGAAGGGAAATAGGTAAAGGACTCATGGAAAAGAAAGCATATACCGATCATATTGATTACGCCGCGCTGACGGTACAAGCTCATCAAGCGCGTTCCCAATATTTAGCGACGCTGGTTAAAAACGGATGGTCACTAGCCGTCCAAATGTTTAATCAACAGCCATCGGCCGCCGAGCCGGTTAGCCGACCCTTTCAGGCGGGCGAGCGTCGCGCTTAGGCTAGCCATTAACTCAGTTGCCCCCTAAATCCGGGAAGTAGGGAGTAAGCGTAGAACGTAA
>JAGRCC010000730.1 GCA_020433785.1 Anaerolineae bacterium | reverse complement strand
TGAACGGTGAGTTGATGCAAGACTCAAACACCGGCGAAATGATCTTCAAAATTCCCGAACTGATTGCTTTCATAACCAAATCCTCAACCCTTAATCCCGGTGACGTGATTATCACCGGTACGCCCCACGGCGTTGGGGTGTTTCGAGAGCCCAAAGTTTTTCTCAAATCCGGCGATGTCGTCGAAGTCGAGATAGAGGGTTTGGGGATACTCCGCAATTCGGTTATATAAGCGTTCAGCTCTTAGCTGTCGGCCATCAGCTTTTGTGATGATTTGTGAATTTAATGAGCCGGTAAAGAGACTAAAGCTAACGGCTGAACGCTGAAAGCTGAAGGCTCAAACTATACAAAGGAAACGATTATGACCCAAATTGTCGATTTATCTGTACCGATTGGCGAAGATACGCTCAGCCCGCCGTCGGTTAATCTGCAATTTCAGATGACCAGCTATCATCGCGGCCCTGGATTTTGGCAGGCCAGCAAAATCGAGATGCTGCTTCACACCGGCTCGCACGTCGATTTTACCAAGCACGTTCAGGAAGATGGCGAAACCGCCGTTGATGTCGATCTGGATCGGGTTTTTGGCCAGGCGTTGGTGGTCGATTTGAGCTTTGCCGGGGCCAATCACGAAATCTCTGTGGCCGATCTGGAAGCCCACGCGCCCGACATTCAACCCGGCGATATCGTGCTGGTTCGCACCGATTGGACCGAAAAGCACTGGGGAAATTTCCCCACCTACTACATGGAGTCGCCCTACTGTTCCCCTGAGGCGGCCCAATGGTTGATCGATCGCGGGGCCAAAGCGGTCGGCTTCGACTGTTTCAGCGAATATTGTGCCCGCTTGCCCAATTTTACCTCCGAAGAATTCATCATTCACAAGATCGTGCTGGAAAATGGCGCGATTCTGATGCAGCAGCTCACCAATTTTTCCAAACTGCCGACCGATCGACGCTTTCAGTTTTTTGGACCGTTCATCAAAATTCGCGGAGCGGAAGGGTCACCGGCCCGGTTCTTCGCTCTGCTCGATTAAGACTGAAGGAGTATATCCTCAGCATTTTTAGGTAGGTGATTTGTAATTGGTAACTGGCGTCTCAATCTCCTAATCCCATAATCTCCAGTCTCCAATCTCTAATTACCAATTACCTCAACATTATCTTTTGTGCCCATAGTACAAGGAGGTATTAATGTGACTGTAAAAGAATATTTTTTGCCGGAGTCACTTGACGAAGCTGTCACCCTGCTGGGCGAATGCGGCCCGGATTTGCTGGTAATGGCCGGCGGCACCATCGCCATGATGCGCATGAACGAGGGCCATCTGCTGCCCGATCAGGTGATGGGCTTGCGTCGCGCCGGACTGGATGCCATCACCACCAACGGCAAGCTGTCTATTGGCGCTACGACGACATTGAGTACGTTAGCGAATAATGAGACCGTGCCGATGCTGTCGCAAGCAGCCCGGAGCGCGGCGTCCTGGTCGCTGCGGAATATGGCGACGGTCGGCGGTAATTTATTTGCCCGTAACCCTTACGGCGATGTCGCCACCGCCTTACTGGCCCTGAATGCCGATCTGAGGGTGATCAACCGGAACGGGCAGCGTGTTCTGCCGCTGGCCGATTTCTTTGCAGCGAATCGCCAATTAGAGCCGGGAGAACTCCTGGCGGAAATTCTCGTGTCGCCGCCCACCGGCCAAACCGCTTATTACAAATTTGGCCGCCGGGCTTACAACACGCCGGCCGTGATCACCATCGCCGCTCACATCACGCGAGACGGCGACAGCGTGACCACGGCCTCGATTGCCCTGAACGGCGTCGCCGCGACGCCGGTGCGAGCCAATCTCGCCGAAAGTATGCTCGTTGGCCAGCCACTCAATACGGAAACGATTGCCGCTGCGGCGCAAACGGCCGCAGAAACGGTCAATCCGCCCAGCGATGCTGTGGCCAGCGGCTGGTATCGGCAAAGGATGGTCAGCGTCATCTTGGGGCGGGTCCTCACTCAAATTATGGAACAGGAGCAATAAATGGCTTCCAAAGTTGTAAGCTTTACTCTCAACGGACGAGAAACCGAGGTGATGGTCAAACCGTTGACCACGCTGCAAGTGGCGCTGCGAGAGCAGTTAGGCCACACTGCTACCAAAACCGGCTGTCGGCAAGGCGGCTGTGGTAGCTGTACCGTCTTGCTCAACGGGGAACCGGTGCTGTCCTGCCTGCTGCCGGCGGAAGATGTGGCCGGCCAGCAAGTGACTACTTTGGAAGGGCTGACGCCCATCGACGGGCTGCATCCGGTTCAAAGCGCCTTTTTCGATCATTACGCGGTGCAGTGCGGTTACTGTTCGCCGGGCATGATTTTGACGACCAAAGCCCTGTTGGACCGTAATCCCACCCCCTCCCGCGAGGAGATTGTCGAAGCTATTTCCGGCAATGTTTGCCGCTGTACCGGCTATACGGCCATTATCGAGGCGGTCGAAGCGGCGGCGCAAGCGCTGAAAGGAGGCCAAA
>JAGRCC010000729.1 GCA_020433785.1 Anaerolineae bacterium | reverse complement strand
AACACCTGGACGGTGAGTAAAATTAGGGCCAGTACGGCCCGTCGCCAATAAGGTTTGACAAAAACAATCAATTTGAAGACATCATTCACAATGTGGTTCCTTACGAGGTGATTGATAGGACATTGGCATCGTTATTTTTTCGATTCCTATCAGTTATACCCCGATTCGCGATCGATACCATCGGCATAAAGAGGGAAACTAGCTCAGACTTTTGACGGAGGACCAACTTGGAGAGATTTAGGACTTACGCAAAAAAACCAGGTGACAGTCACTTATTGTCGATAAATCAGCACTTGGATGGCTCAAACAGGTCGTTTTAGCGTACTCAAGTGACTGTCACCTTTGAAACTGCGTAAGTCCTAAAATTATTTAAGTCTCGATCCTAATTATGATTTGACGGTTACGGTAAAATCCATACCTTGCCAACGATCCTCGGACAGCCAGTGAAAGGTGAAGACGACGGTAGTTTCGGGGGCCAATTCAGCCGTTGGCAAATCAGCAATGTGCATGCCTAGCCCGGTGTCGAGGGTTTCGACGGTGTGCGCCGTAGCCCAATCGTCTGCACTCCAGCGAACGGCAGCGGGGGCCAGCGTTTCCACTCGTAGAATTTTTCCAATGGGCATCACGCTGATCTTGTGGTTGAAGCGCCACAGGGCGTAAGCGGTGCCGGTTTGCTGCGCCTGGTAACGCTGCACCGGTTGAGGCGGCGTGTCGAAAACGCGCCCGTCGACTAAGGAGCGGCACAGCTTGACGTATTCGCTGTGGGCCCAGACCAGCGGCATGGCCGAGCCGGAAGGTTGGCCCAGATACAGCTCTCGTTCGGGCCGGTCGGCCGAGTCCCAGACCTGTTCCGGCAGGAGACCGCCCTCGTTAGCGAAAGCCGCCATTGTTTTTAATAGCGCTTCGGCCTGCGCTTGACGACCGGCGGCCAGTTCGTAATGGGCCCGTTCGCCGGTCAGCAGCGGCCAGCCGCGCCCAATGCCGGTTCCATCGAAGGGAGAACCATCGTCGTGTTCGCCGTAACCATCGTCATTGTAACGGTGCCAGGTCGGTCCGGCCGGCGTGTCCACTTTCAGCAGGGCGTCGATCACCCGAATCGTGTTGATGATGCGCGGGTCGTCGGCGGCCCGTAGCCCAAACCGCACTAAGGCCAGAGCATCGGGGCTGATGATCTGAACCGCCGGGAAGTCGGTCTGGTCAGGTGGGCGATTCTTAATCGGCACAAAGCCGTCGAGCGGCGAGGCCGCGTCGGCAGTCTGCGGGGGGGCAATACGCACATAATAGCCCTCAACGCCCACTTGCCGGGCCAGGTCGGTATCGACGGCGTAAATCCAGCGTTCGATGTTGGCGTTCCAAGCGTCGGCGACTTCGCGCAGATAGTTGGCTATTTTGGGCTCGTGGCTATCGTCGGCCAGGTCGGCGGCGGCCAGCAGCGCGGCAATTTCAACGGCCAGGGTAAAGGGCGAGTAACCGGGGTCTTCTTCCCAGCGGTCCTGCTGGGTAACCGGCCCGTTTTGGATAATGAAGGTGGCTGCTCGCTGCACCATCGGCCAGTAAGCGGGCAGGTCGGTTTGATCCAACGCCCCTTGACGACGAGCCAGATCGACCAGCAAAATGGGGAAGGCCACTTCGTCCATCTGTTTGCCGCTCCAATACGGCGTGCCGTCGAGCCACATATTTTGCGGCCAATGGCCGTCGGCTTCCTGGGTGATCCGCAAATAATCCAGCACCCGCCGGGCGTCGGTGTTAGCCCCAATGGCCAATAAGCCACCGGCCGACTCGACCAGGTCGCGGGGCCAAACCAGGTGATAGCCGCCCAGGTCGTCGTCGCCTTTGGCGAAACCCCACGGAATGGAGAGACTGGCGATAAGGCCGCCGGGAAACCGTTTGGCTTCGTGGCTGCGCAGCACGGCGGCGCTAACCCGATAAATCATCTGGAGCGATGGGTCATGCATCGCCGGCGGCGGCACGCTTTGCAGCCAGTCTTGCCATTGGTCGATGTAATTGGTGCAGGCCGAGTCGAAGCCATCCAGCAGCGAAGCCAGGGCGCGATGACCGGCTTCGGCGGGAGTCAGCCCAAAACCGATGGCCAGCACGAATTCGCCGTTACAGGCGGTCATGTCGATTTCGCCGGTGAGGGCGACGTTGCCGCCTTCGGCTCGCTCGTACAACTCGGTCAGTTGGTAGTGACGGCTCACATCCTGCCAGCCATCCGAGAAGCCCACAAAACCGGCAGAACGCTTGCGCCAGGGTGCGGAACAGACCAGGGCTAGAGCGCTGCCGTCTCGCTCGGCAAAGAGCATGGGGGTGCCTTTGTAGTCGCCGACCCAGGCCGTGTTGTCCCGGCCGCGATTGCCCACATGGGGAGCCAAGAGGGCGTAGAGATGATAATCGGCCAGGTCGCCTTGCAGCGGTTCGAAGCGCGTCCATTGCAGCAGCGCATCCCGCTGCGGGTCGGCCACGATTTTCTTTTCGATGCGGTAGCGACCCTGGTGGCAGCTATTAATCAGGTGATAGGCGGGGACGCCGTCGGCTAATCGCTCCACCTGGTGGTGGGCGTCGCGCTTCTCTTCGGAGAAGAAATCCTGCCCGTTGGTGACCAGCAGACCCAAATCACGGGTACAGGCCCGGTCGATGCGCGGTTGGTAGATTTCGTCCAGGATGCCGTGGCTCAAGGTAAACCACACCCGGCTAAATGGATTGAGGGCCGTGCCGACGCCGCTTTTGGCGCTGGAGGTCCAACGAGGCGGAATGCCGGGGTGGCCGGGGGGAATCTTTGACATTTTTTTACTCCTTACTGGTTTATGCCAGCCAACTGCGCCCATCGCGGGCAATAAGCACTTCGGCGCTTTCCGGACCCCACGTCCCGGCGGCGTAATTGGGGAAACTGGATGATGGATTACCCTGCCACACGTCCAAAACGGGCATGATTACGGACCAGGCCGCCTCGACCTGGTCAGCCCGCATAAATAGGGTGGCATCGCCCTCAATCACGTCGAGGAGTAAGGTTTCATACGCTTCCGGCGAGGGCGTTTTAAACGCCTCGCTGTAGAGAAAATGCATGTCGACCGGGCTCAGGCGCATAGTCGGGCCGGGCCGCTTGGCCTGAAGGCGAACGACAATACCCTCCTCCGGTTGAATATTGACGACGATGCGGTTGGGCTGCCAGTTCTCGACGGCGGTGGTGGGGAAGGGTTGGTGCGGGACCGGCCGGAGCACGATGGAGACTTGTGAGGTTTTGGCCGGCAGGCGTTTGCCGGTCCGCAGATAAAAAGGCACGCCCTGCCAGCGCCAGTTCTCAACAAATAATTTTAGGGCGGCAAAGGTTTCAGTGGGGGATTCGGGAGCCACATCGGGTTCGTCGGTGTAGGCGATCACGCGCTCGCCTTCGAGCCAGCCGGCATCGTATTGGCCGCGCACGGCCATTTGATGAACCTGTTCCGGGGCAATGGGCCGGATAGCGCGCAGCACATCGACCTTTTTGTTGCGGATCTCATCGGCCTCAAAGGAGACGGGTGGCTCCATCGCCATCAAGCACAGGATTTGCAACATATGGTTTTGCACCATATCGCGCAGCGCCCCGGCGTGATCGTAGTAGCCGCCGCGATGCTCAACCCCCACCTGTTCGGCTACGGTAATTTGCATGTGGTCGATGTACCGCCGATTCCAAATGGGTTCTAGTAGCGCGTTAGCAAAACGAAAAGCCAGAATATTTTGCACCGTTTCTTTGCCTAAATAATGGTCGATGCGATAAATCTGCGACTCGGCGAAGATGCGGGTTAAATGGTGGTCGAGCGTCTGAGCCGACTGCAAATCGCGGCCAAAGGGTTTTTCGACGACAATGCGGGCGTGGTCGCGGTCGCGGGCCAGTTTGGCCTGGCCCAAATGTTGCGCCACCGTTTCGACCAGCGTGGGGGAGATGGCTAAATAGAAGATATAAGTAGCTTTGTGGTTCCACTCTTTTTCTATCGCCGCCAACTGTGAACTCAGGGTGGTGTAGGTGACCGCATCGTTGAAATCGGCGCTCATGAAATGCAGGTGTGGCGCGAACGCTTGCCATGGGTCGTCTTGGATCGGGCTGCGGCGGGAGAACGTATCGAGCCCCTCGCGAATATGCTGCCGGAATTCGTCGTCGGTCATCGTCTTTAAATCGATGCCGACAATGGCGAACTGCTCCGGGAGCCAGTGATCGAGATAAAGATTGTAGAGCGCCGGCAGCAGCTTGCGCTGGGTCAGGTCGCCGCCTGCGCCGAAAATAATCAGAATAGTGGGTTGATGTGAAATTGTATTCGTCATAGGTTATGTGTCCTTTCGAGTGACGCTTCATTAATAGTCAGCAAAACGCCATCCGGGCGCTGGCCTAGCTGTTGGGCGATTAGCTTCAGGCGTTCATTCATTT
>JAGRCC010000728.1 GCA_020433785.1 Anaerolineae bacterium | reverse complement strand
ATAAAAAACGGGGTCTGTGAGCTAAAGGGTCTCGATTTTTGGTAAAAAACGGGGCTCGTGAGCGAATCGATCCCGATTTTTGATAAAAAACGAGGTCTGTGAGCTAATCGATCCCGATTTTTGATAAAAAACGGGACCTGTGAGCTAATTGGGTTCGTTTTTTGATAAAAAACGGGGTCTGTGAGCTAATTGGGTTCGTTTTTTGATGAAAAAACAGGGACCGTGAGTGAATGAGGTCTTTAGTTGGATGCAAAAAAAGGATTAGTGAGCGAAAATAAACGGATAGTGAGGAAGCGTATTTGTAAATCAACGAATTAGTTGGGAATCACAAAGCAAGCTTTGTGGCTCCATCAGGGTTATGACCCTTCACAAACAACCGTTTTCTTCATTCTTCATTCACTATTCTCCATTCTACAGCTCGTCCAGCATCGGCTTGAGATGATGTTTGACTAGCCAACTGCTGGCTTCAAAGAAGGCGTAAGTCCGCCGAAATGAGCCGTAGTCAATATCGCGAATCGATTTGACTTCCGTCTGGTAGATGATTTGTTCCAGCTCTTCGATGCGGGCCAGTAGTTCGCCGGGGAGAACCGGCACGGAGACATCATGATAGGAGGGGCGGCGTTGGGGAAAGGTGACCGCTTCAGCCGGCAGGCGAGGCAGCACGGCTAAGGCCACTAAGGCGTGGTTGTAAAACACCAATTGGTGATTTAAGGTGTCAAGCTGGTCGCCGGGCGACAGGATCAGGTTCAAATCATGAACCCACTGCCAGTCGATCAGAATATGGCGGACCAGTTCTCTAATGTCAGCCAAAGCGGTTTGGGGCGCGGTGCGCTGGCTAAGGATAAAGCCCTCTCGCACTTCCCCCAGGTGTTCCAGGGCCTCGAAAAGCTGGCCGGGTTGGCTGTCGGCGCTGACCATCCCCAGTCGCTCTTCTTCTCGGATCATTTTGGCCAATGTTTTCCGAGTAAAGGTGACTACTCTTGACATATCACGCAGGGCTTTACGCGTTGCTTTAAGATCTTCGATCCCGGACATAATCGCTCCTCTGAAAATAAGATTGTAGGACAAACTTAAGTTTGTCCTACAGCATTTTCATTGTCGGTGTCGTCTCANNTCTCAGTTGAGACTGTTGCACTGCGCCGCAGGTTATGTCACCCGCCTCTGCTTTTGGACTATTTTACCTAATTCTAGTTCAATTTCAAATCTCAATCATAAACTCGCTAACGGCTATACGGTTAATTTTGGCCAATATCAGCGTCCAAGGTTGACGCTTGGCCGCCAGACCGCCCGCCGACCGCTGCTAATTCGGTATCAAATTATAGGTCCGGTCAAAAAAAAAGAGATACTGAACTTCAGTATCTCTTTTTTTCGTAATTTTAGGGTTAATCTTAATATTCAGGCATTGGCGGCGCGGCCGGCTTGTCTTTGACCGGCACGTCAGTCACGAGCGCTTCCGTGGTTAGAATCATCGCAGCGATCGACGCGGCGTTGCTGAGCGCGCCACGGGTAACCTTGGCCGGGTCAATGATACCGGCTTTGACCATATCGACATACTCTTCCGACATCACATCGAAGCCGATGCGGGTGCTGCCGGCATCTTTCTGGCGGCGGAGAACTTCCTGCACAATGACCGCACCGTCAAGGCCGGCGTTGCGGGTAATCCCGCGCATAGGCTCTTCCAAAGCGCGGCGTACGATATTAATCCCGGTTTGCTCTTCGGGTGAATTGCCCTTGACGTTGTCTAAGACTGACGCTACGGTAATCAGCGCAACCCCACCGCCGGGAACGATGCCTTCTTCCACCGCGGCGCGCGTGGCGCTCAGCGCATCCTCAACCCGATGCTTTTTCTCTTTCATTTCGGTTTCGGTCGCGGCCCCCACGCCGATGACGGCGACGCCGCCAGCCAGTTTGGCCAGCCGCTCTTGCAGCTTTTCGCGGTCGTAATCAGAGGTACTGTTGTCGATTTCCGCTTTGATTTGGTTGACGCGGCCTTTGATCGCATCTTCAGAGCCGGCCCCACCGATGATGGTGGTGTCATCTTTGGAGGAAGAGACTTTATCGCAGCGGCCCAGGTCGCCCAGGGTGACGCTGTCGAGTTTGCGGCCCATTTCTTCGGTAATGACCGTGCCGCCGGTTAAAATGGCGATATCTTGCAGCATTGCCTTGCGGCGGTCGCCAAAGCCGGGTGCTTTGACGGCCAGTACGTTGAACGTACCGCGCAGTTTGTTGAGCACCAGGGTGGCCAGGGCTTCGCCATCAACATCTTCGGCAATAATCAACAGGTTTCGCCGGCCGGATTGAACGATTTTTTCCAAAGCGGGGATGAGGTCGCTGGCCGCAGAGATCTTTTTGTCGTGGATGAGCACGTAAGGTTCATCCAAAACAGCTTGCATGGTTTCTTGGTCGGAGATGAAGTAGGGTGAGATATAACCGCGATCAAACTGCA
>JAGRCC010000727.1 GCA_020433785.1 Anaerolineae bacterium | reverse complement strand
TCACGATTTTATCTATCATAATTCGGTAAATCTTGTAAATCCTGTCTAAATTTTTTTCAACCACGGTTTAGTGCAGAGCTACCAAACGTGGCACATAGAACGTAAATCTTCATATCCCAAGTGGCTACCGAGCAGACCTTTAGAAGCTGTTTGAAAAGATTGGTTCAGTCTAAAAATGGCCTAAGATTGGGCTGATATGAGACTTTTTCAACCTCGTTTCAGTTTAATAGACTGAACCAATCTTGGCCGGTTGGACTTTTAAAACAGTTTCTTAGGGTTTCGACCCTAATCGGTTTCCCCTGCCATACAGTTCCCTACCGGCCATATTGAGGCAGCTATCTCAGTTGGACGGAGGCTTAGGGTGGTGGCAGCGTAGGCGGTATGCCTATTAAGTCAAAGGCAAAAACAATGATGCGTAACAGTTGTGGCAAAAAACAACAGAGACAGGTGAGCGTTGCCATCGGTAGCGTGATATACAACATCCACCTGATTTGATGCCACTTTTTGGGGTTTGGACTTGTGTCCATTTTCACCTCCCATAAATCAGCTTCAACACTCCCTCCTTGACTTCTTCGCTGGCATAGTGCGCCATCACAATTGGTTTGCTTGACACACTTGCTTCAAACTTGTACCGGTTCTTAGGCCCCGAAGACGTCACGCAAGGCCGAAATCGTACGCGACAGCATCGTAATATTCCGAAGAGCTTTTCGTCTATTCCTACTTAACCGACCTTCTTTAATCAGGCGTCGAATAGTAAAGTCTTAATACTCCGAAGAGCTTCGCGTCTATTCATAACAAACTGTACCCTACACTAAAGCTCAAGGCGGTATTGGACGGTCTTAATACTCCAAAGAACTTCCCGTCTATTCCTACCCCCGCTGGTGGGGTATGGATGGCAGGCCGTAAACGCCGGTCTCACCGACGCCGGACCACCATCTGCAACCCACACTGTCACTTAATTGGGTCATCAATCATTCAAACCCTTCCCTAAAATTTTTCTTGCGACTCCCCCTTACAAAGGCTCATCTGCGGCTCTTTTTGGACCGCTTTTTTAGGGGGTTCGCGCTTAACCCTAAGCCAATGGCAAGCGGCCTTACTTTACCAGATGACCGCCTGCGTGTCAAACAATATAGACCGTGGGTGCTTCGGCCGGCGGTTGGGCCTGGCCCAAGGCTTTGACGTTTTTGGATTTACGATTTTCGATTTACGAGTTAGGTTTGTGATACATTCGTCACTCGTCACCCCTCCCCCCACTCACCGCTTTCGTCGGGCCTCATCCCGCATTGCCTGCAAATTGATCACCTCAGCCATTTGGTAACGCGGGGGCAGGCTGCCGGGGGGGGCCGGGTGGGGATGATAGGGGGAAGTAGCCGCAGTGGCCATGTAGTAATTCTGAAGGCGTAGGCGTAGGATGAGATAAATGGGCCAATTCGAGACAACGCTGCCCAAAGTGTTGGGTTTCACCCCAGATTTAGGTGCTGAAACATAGAGTGAAACCCAACATTACCTTGTTAGAGGAAATAGTTCTTGGCTCAACCCAACCTACAAACTTTTTCACAACAATTCCTACCCCCCAACCCCGCCTGCCGAGCTTTGACAATGGCCTGCGCTCGATCGGCGACCTGCAATTTGTTGAAAATATTGGAAATATGATTGCTGACCGTTTTGGCACTGATGTGAAGCTGCTGGGCAATTTGTCTGCTGTTGTTATCTCAAGCATAATATCAGTGTCCGTCGTAAAAATTGATTGAGGGACATGCGATGACAGAACTGATCACAGAAATGGTTGAAGAGAAACTGTATCCCTATTATCCGTTGAGTGAGAATGTTGTTAGCGTTATTGGCGTTTGTGATGGGTAACCCACATTTAAGTAAATGTTGATTGTACCAGGCATTCTGAATGTACTTTGAAATCATTGGAGAAATTACAGAGATCGAGATCATCGCTGTGGGCAGTTCAATCCGAGACATAGCCCGCTTACGAAAACAGTATGGACGTGGGCGTTGGCGTAAACTCAAGGGGGTTGCTATGGTTCGGTTATCTGATGATAGGGTACGGCAGGCCGAAATTCACTGGTATGAAGCCCACGGCATCGGAAAAAGAAAGCTTAAAATCAAGAGATTTTTAGGATAACTCAGCATGATAAAACAAACTAATACCCAACTACGATTTGCTGTTTGCATTCGTAATGAAGGGAGTGACGATTTATCGTTGCGTAAAATTTATCAAATTTTGCCTGATGAGGCAGCGGCCGAAGAGAATTTTATCAGAGTGATTGATGACTCTGGAGAAGATTACTTGTATCCCGCCAACTATTTTATTCAAATTGAACTCTCTGAAGAGATAGAGCAGGCTTTATTGATTGCGGCGTAAATGTATGTGTACAGCCTTCACCTTGAAGGTGCTCGTGCTGCCGGCCCATAGTCGCGAAATCTTTGGCGTTAACCCTCTATCTTAGAAACTGTTTTAAAAGCCTAAAAGGGTCCACAGATGGACACAGATTCTCACAGATAATAGCAAAGGGTAGATAAAAATCAGTGAATATCGGTGTAAATCTGTGGACAAATCTGTAAACGCTGACTTTTCAAACAGCTTCTTAACCAAAACCTATCCCCCCAACCCCGCCTGCCGAGCCTTGACGATGGCCTGGGCTCGATCGGCGACCTGCAATTTGTTAAAAATATTGGAAATATGATTGCTGACCGTTTTGGCACTGATGTGAAGCTGCTGGGCAATATCCTGATTATTTTCCCCTTGAGCGATAAGCTCGAGCACTTCACGTTCGCGGTCGGTTAGATCGGGAAAGGGGGCAGTATCTTCGAGCTGCTGAGTCCCGCCTCTCGCGTTTTGAAAAAAGGTTGTGAGCCGGGTGGCAATGGCCGGACCGAATAAGGCCTCACCGGCGGCCACCGCCCGAATGGTTTTGATGACCTCCGCTTTGTCCGCCCCTTTCAATATATAACCCCGCGCTCCGGCGCACATCGCCGCAAAGAGCGAGTCGTTGTCCTCTAACATCGTCAGCATAATGATGCCGGTATCGGGCTTGATGGCCAGCACCTGTTGGGTGGCTTCGATACCGTTCAAATCGGGCATGTTGATGTCCATTAAGATGACATCGGGAGCTAAGGCTTTGACCTGGGCTACCGCCTCGCGGCCGGTTCCGGCTTCGCCCACGGCTTCAATATCCGGTATATTGGTGAGTATGGCGATTAAGCCATCGCGAAATAGGGTATGGTCATCTACAACGAGTACGCGAATAGTGGTCATGGTTCACCTCTTTTATTTTAATGACAGGAATCATCGGCCTGCTCCATGGGTTGAAAAAGGCAGCACGGCGCTGACTCGCGTGCCCTGGTTTTGCGCCGCTCCGACCGTACAGACGCCGCCCAGCTCCTCGGCCCGCTCCCGCATCGAGGTTAGCCCGACGCCGGATTGGAATTGGCCAGGCAAGCCGCGACCATTATCGGTGATGGTGATGACCAGGCTGGGTAAGGATTGCTCCTCGGTGATGGCGAAACGCACATGACAGCGGTTGGCCTGGGCGTGGCGGATGACGTTGGTCACACCTTCCAGGGCGATGCGGTAGGCGGCGACCTCAATCGCCGCCGGGAGCGGGGGTAACGGCTCTGGTGTGGCGTCAATCGAAATAGACAACCGGCCATTGGTGCCGCTCATTTGGGCGACGTGGGATCGCAGCGCTTCGAGCAGTCCTAGCTCATCG
>JAGRCC010000726.1 GCA_020433785.1 Anaerolineae bacterium | reverse complement strand
AGCACCATCATACTTAACCAGGCCTCGGTTTGGGTGGGGAGTAGGAAAGTGGCGGCCAACATAATAATACACAAGGCAATCACGTTAAGCAGATTGAATAAAAAATTATTCACGCTCACTAATCGCATTCCCTCGTAGCTGTGAGTTTGGTAAGCCTCCAGTTTGGTTTCGAACTGAGCCAGGCTGTGACTTTCTTTGGAGTATAAATGAAGCATTTTCATCCCGGCCAAACTTTCTACCATGTTCGCCTTCATTTCTTTTTTTAGGGATTTCTCGGCGCGACTTACTTGGTCTAAATTTCCAGTCAGACCATAGTTACTTAAAAGAAGCAAACCCAAAATCAACCCCAAAGCTATGAGTGTCAGCTGCCACGAGATAATCATCATCAACCCTGTATAAACCAATAAGGGAACAAGATTTATGACCAAGGTGATTGCTTTTTGAACAGCGGAGATGGTTTGACTGACATAACTATTGAGAAAGGTAAGCAAATGGCCAATACTTTGGCGATAAATAAACCGAATTTCAACTGCGTGGAGTTGCTGAAATAGGGCTAACTTCAAATAATGCTCCAGCTTAAGCTGCTGTCGGGCGGTTAATAGTTGATTAGCACAGGTCATTCCCTGACGAAGCAGGGTAATGGCAACCAAAGCCACGGCTGCAAACTGAACCCGCCTGATCAACGCAAGGCTGCCAAGCCATTTAGCCAGCGCCTCAACCCCATAAAATTGAGACATGCCGTTAGCCGGGGTGGTGTTTCCCTGTAATAACGCTAAAACAACCCCTAAACCCACTCCCTCGAGTAGTACAGATAAAACAGAAATCACCAAAATAAAAACCAAAAGCCAGGGGTTGCGTCCCAGTAAACTGGCAAGTTGTTTAAGCCTTGAAAGGGTTAACGCTTTGTTGTTTGCAAAAGCAGTTTGATCTTTTGCTGAATATCTGGCCAAACGCCTATTATTAATCACCGTTTGCAACCTCGATCAAACCTTTTTAGGACATCCAGTATATCATTCTTTGATGGGATTTACTCAGCAGACACATCAAAAATCGAAAATTTCTAGCGGAGATTAGGAGATTTGGAGATTTTATGTGAAAAATTTATCGCCTAATCTCCAAATCCCCGCAAAACAATGGTCGTTGGTCGGACTGCTGAGTAGTTACCTTTGATGTTAGTCTAACGACGTGTCCAGTATCACTTCAAATGTTTCTAGCTTGCCGTGGCCAAGAAATGTCTCTGGAGGAAGCGTTCCGGACTTCGCGTGCCCTTTCTTGAATTCTTCCGAATTAATCCAGTTCTCAAAATCCTGTCGCGACTGCCACATCGTCATGACGATGTAAGGATCCTCGGAGTTGCCGGGGCGCAATACCTGATTACGAATAAATCCGGGCATTTTGTCTACTTCACGGGCTCGATTAGTAAAACGCTCCTCGAATTGAGCGGCATAGTCTGGGTTAACCGGAAGGCGATTCATCACAACGAACATGGTTTGATCTCCAATACGCATTGGTTATTAGCTTAATACATTTATGATAACCGAGGCGGTCGGTGGGTGCAAAAAGAAAGGGTGAGGCTAAGTTTAAAAGCAAATTCGTAAACTCGCCCTACAATGTAGCGTGAATGACAAAAGGTAGCTCCAATTTTTACACCGCATTAACTAGTTAGGTGACCAGGTAAAAACCTCACCACTAAGCCGTCCGGATTCTCTTCAAGTGGCGGGTGTGTAGGGAGAGGTTTTAGGGTATGATAAGAACGGCTAAGTAAGGAGAACTTAATCATGCAAAACAAGTCACCTACTTTTATCAGCAGTTCATCCAATCATTTTAAGGGCGAACCCCTAATCAATCGCCAAAAAATTGCTTTGAGCCTATTCTGGTTAGGCTTACTGGTCGCGGTAACACTCGCCGGTATTTTCGGCTGGAGTTTGGTTCACAACCTCAGGACACTGACGATGGAAGAACTTAATGCGACCATTTGGGCAGAGGGCGGCCCCTTGTATATTCTATGGGCACTTTCTGTGACCCTAGGTTCAATATTGGCCGGCATTGGTGCGTTTATATATGTAAGAACCAAGCCGGTATTTTCGTGGCTTACGGCTATTGGAGTCCTCGGTACCGTCATTGTGATGGTTATGGTCTGGACGCGCGTTTATAACTCAACGCTGTTCGGTATCGGGGGGGTACTCATCCTGTTATCCTATTTCGCTATCGTATGGATATGGATGAAAAGATATGCCGTGCTTGATATCCGGGAGAAAATCGCCGGCAGTTTTAAGCTCATCGGGTACATATTTTGGATCAATGCTTCCTGGTTTATTTGCGGGGAAACGGCAAAATTGCATCTCAAAGCGTTTGAAGGTAGTCCTGTGCCCAGCCCCATTGAGGTCATGATTTTTCTAGTTTTGGGTTGGCTCTTTGTACTTGTGGGTGAATACAAAGCAATGCAACTAAGGAAGCGTTAAAAGGTGATTGTTGGCGAAGCGGTTTTTGGCTCACATTATCTATGGCGTAATGATCGATATTCTGGTTATGGCTTTTAGCCAACGTTTGTCGTAAATGGCCACCACCAAAAGAGGTGGTGGCCATTTATTTACGAAGCGATGATTTACGGCCAGGCGTCCATTCTACTATAAGCCCACTCGTGACCGACGCAGGCATCAGCGATAATTTCAGTCGGGTTAGAGCCGTCCGCAGCCATACGCCAGATGGCCCAGCGACCGGTGCGGGCCGTTCTAAAAATGATATCACCGTTGGCAGTGAACGTTGGCAGAGTGTCGTGACTGGGAGTACTGGTCAAGCGTTGTAAATTGCTGCCGTCGACGTTAATGGTGTAGATATCTACATTACCGCTGTCCTCCCGACTGAAGGCGATGGTCTGGCCGTCGGGCGACCAGGCCGGGAAGGAATCGGTGCCGTGGTTGGTAAGCAAGACGTGACCGGAGTCGTCGCGATTGGAGATCCAAAGGCCAGTCTGGCCATTTCGGCCCGAGCGATAGACCACGCGCTGGCTGTCGGGTGACCAATCGCCTTGCTCACCGAGCAGTTCGTAGCGAAACTGCTGGTTAGTTGCGGTCCCTAAGAAATAGATGCGATAGTCCCCACCCGGAGCCGCATCGTAAGCGATCATGCTGCCGTCAGGCGACACATTGGCCCAACGGGCTGTGCCTTGCTTCCACTCCAAATTCTGGAAAATATTGAGTTGATTAATCGTCGTGGGCACAGGGTTAGTGCTAACCGCGGTCAGGCCGTTGCTCACTCCATCGAAAATATATTCCAATCCATTTCTCATCTGCCGGTCAACGCCGCTTTCACCGTAAAAGAAGATGGCATCGCCGCCGGGCGACCAGGAGGGACCGGCGCCGTTATTGACAATTAACTGTTCGTTACCGCCGTCGATATTAGCCACATAGAGATCATGGTGATCGCCGTTACACTTGGTAAAGGCCAGCAGCGACGAGTCAGTCTCCGCTTGTTCTTCGGCTTCGATGACAAACACCCCCAGCGCCCGCAACTCACCTTCGACATACAGTTCCAGCAGCCAATCGCCGGCCGGTAATGGCGCGCCACCGTTATCAATAAAATAATCAAACGTACCGGACTCGGCGCTGGTCCAAGGTTCGCTGATGCGAGCGATCTCTTTGTCGTTCAAATACCAAACCCGCTCCCAGGTAGACTGAGGTGACATGTGTTGGTAGTCAAAGACAGCGTGCACTTCGGTAATGCCTTTAGTGAACAAGATATTGGCCTCGACCGGCTGAAACGTCCCGGTAGTATCGAGCGCAAAGGTGATCTCGCCGATTTCCGGCTCGAATATAGGTTCGGGTGCGCTAGGCGAGTCGCTGACTTTTTTCACCTCAAGAGGCTCTTTTTCTAGCGATACCGGTTCAACGGCAACCGCTGGCGTAGTGGGTGTTGGAATGATGGTAGGTGATGCGGCAGCCTCTAAGGGGGGTGAGGCTAGGGGTAGTTCAGCAGCCGATGTGTCTGACACGGTCGGAGCAGAACCACAGCCGGCCAAAAGCAGCGTCGCCGCTGCCAACGAGATCAGGGTAAGATAGAGATAAATCTTGCATTCAGTTGCTGAAGCGAGGATAATTTTATCTTTTTTCATCGGTCTTTCCGTGGGGTATGATTTCCGCTTGTTTTTCAAAAATAAGGGTGACAGTCATTTTGACTGTCACCCTATTCAACGACGTTTGTATTACCTACCTATTTATTCTTGCCCTTACCTTTACCTTTTCCATTATCACCTTTATTGCTGTTGCCATTACCGTTACCGCCGCCGTTGTCATCACCTGATTTGCCGCTAAACCCTTTCCCATTGCCCTGTCCGTGACCGCCACCTTGACTATGACCGCCGCCCTGACCGGAGAAATTAGAGATGGAGTCGCCCTCAGCCTCGTTAAATTTATCCGGTTTGCCCGCGTGTTCCGGTTGACCAAACCGATCAGCATGCTTACCAGCCCCATTGCCGACAGCACCTGGATGAATATTGTTATCTTTAAGAACATTACCCCAACCTGAGCCATGAGCTTCGTTTAACAAATCGTCAGGAGTCACCGGGATCGCGTCTTCCATATTCATATTCATTTGGTTAAGTTTTTCAGCAAAGAAGTACGCCTTGGCGATGTTGCCGAAACCGTAGCCATCTTCATGCAGGCTCATGATCTCGTCATAAGGCACATCGAAATATTCGGCGATAGCTGAGGCCACCGGGTGTTGTTTTACGTTTGTCATCTCTTCGTTATCTCCGGCTGGATCATTGTCTGAGGCGTCATCATCATCTTCGGTGGCGTCATCGTCATCTTCGGTGGCCTTGTCATCAACGTCTGGGACGTCGGCTTCCTCATCTTCGGTGGGCTCATCGGTCGTGTCATCGACGTCATCCGTATCATCCACCGGATCATCCGTGGACTCGTCGATAGGGCCTTCATCGGCCGGTTCTTCTAGGTCATCGTCATTATTTTGGCCGGACATGATCTTGCCGAGGTTGTTTCCACCACTATCTTCGTCATCAATGACGTTGCCGTCGTCATCCAAGTTGAATGAGTCGCCTAATGAATCATTTTGAGTATTGTCTTGTAAGGGTGGTGCGGCTTGAACGAATGAATTAAAGCTGAAGAATAAAATGATAAATGCTGTAAGAATTAGTTTGTTTGAGTGAACCATGATTAATACTCCTTTTGCCATTACCAAATTGTTGTATGAGTTTAGGGTGTTAATTTCATCAAATTCAGTTCATAAGGCAACCTCCTATCAATGACACCAATTCTTAAGGGTTTTTAACCGATTACTATCTTTGCACTTTGTAGAAATAGACAGGATTTACAAGATTTACAGAATAAAAAAATTTACATAATCTTGATAATCTTGTTAATTCTGTCTAATTTTCCTCTTCAATTTGGGCAATTCCTAAAAGTGCAAACATAGAGACCGATGATAGACAACCCATTATTTACCTTTACCTTTGCCCTTACCGTTACTTTTCCCGTTATTATCGCTCTTACCGTGGCCGTTATCATTACCGTTCCCCCCAAGTCCACCATTCTGGCCTCCGTTACCGGAAGAGCCGCCGCCATTGCCCTGGCTAAAATCGCCGGGCGAGGGGTTGCCGCCGGCATTATCCGGGAGACCGCTGCTGTTGCCGGGATTATCCTCATCATATCCGTCGGCATCATTGCCGTGGCCGCGATCGTGATCGCCGGCCGGATCGGAGTCGGTTTCGGACGGGTCGCCGGTTTCGTCACTGCTTGGGCCATCCTGCTCGGTGTCTGTTCCACTCCCGGTCTGCTCATCCGGCTCCGATGCGGCCGGGGTTAGGGAATCGGCGGGCAGGGTGAGGGTCGCTGTGGGAAGCGTATCACTCACCGCTGTGGTTGGCTCCAATTGAATCGTGTCGCCCAACGAGGTTGTCGCTTTAGGGACGGCCGTGGCTGCCGTAGTCGGACTGACTATAGGTGTAGCCGTGGGTGGATTATCATTGGTAGGGAGACCAAGCGTGGGCGATTCCGACGTTGTTTCTTGCTTCGTGGGTGACAGCGTTGCCGCCGGCGTAACTTCCTCACCTGAGCCTGCCCAGAGCAGACTGCCAAGTAATAAAAGCCCGCCTAACCCAACACCGACAAGGCCAATAATGGCGTAATTAATATACCCGGTTTTCGATAACCCTGTTGTAGGGAAAGCCGGGCCCACACTTGGTCCAAACCAATTTGCCAGTTGACTTTCAAAGGCGACTTCCGCCGCCGAACTGGGTGGAAAATCGACAGTTGCCAGTTGCTGACCTAACTGCAACGGCCCCTGCAACTCGTCCACCACAGAAGAAAAATCAACGGCTTCACCCTCTAACATCTGATCAAGTTGTTCTGATAGTAATTGCGCCAGGGCTTGCTCGTTCATGACGCTTGTTCCTGTAGTTGTTTCTGCAATCGGCGGAGTGCTCTAAAGAGAACAACTCCCACATTGTTGGCCGTCATATCCATTACTTGACCGATCTCATCGTTACTGAGGCGGCCGGCAAATTTGAGGCTAATGATCTCTTGATCACGCTCATTCAACTGCTTTACCCCGTTCAACAACTTGATGACAGTTTCCTGCTGGATGATTTGAGTTTCAAGCTGCGGTTCAGCCGCCACAAAATCATCCGTTACTTCGCTCTCGGCTTCCCAGGCCGAGCGGCGCTGGTGGGTGCGGTAGTAATTGGCTAAGGTGTTTCGAGCAATCCGAAAAAGCCATGTCGAAAACGCCCCTTTGGCCGAGTCATACTGATCTCGATGAACATACGCCTTTTCAAAGACCACACTGATCAAATCTTCGGCGTCTTCTTTCGTCGCGACTCGATATAACAGATAGTTGTACACCCGCCGATAGTAACTACGGAAGAGATCGGCAAAATCTAATTCTGGTGAAGGCGCATCGGTTTTTCCCGACGCCGTCTCTTGGGTTAATAGTTTGGGCAATATGCCACTCCTACCTGGGCCCAGATGAAAGTGGGTTCAATTGAATTTACACCGAGTTGGGGATTTCATTACACATTTTTCGAAAATTCGACGAGAAATGTTGTGACTTTGTTTATAGATAGAGGAAACCTGAGGTTTTGACCGTGGTCCACGGGACGTAGAACATGGGGCGTAAGGTTTTACGTCCCACGTTCTATGTTTTTTTGCGTCGATTCAATTTTACCGGTAAAGCTGATGTTGGTAAAGGTAATCGATGACGTTTGAGGGGGTTTGATAGCGTACACTTTGGCCGGTTTTGATCCGGCGGCGAATCATTGAACTGGAGTATTCGACCAGCAAGATTTCAACCCAATCGAGCCGTGCTGCGAGGCCGGGCAGTTTTTCGGCCAGTGCCGACACGTCAGGCTGGTAGTCCGGTCGGTGGGCGACGGTCAACCGGCACGATTGAATGAGGTCGGCAGGCTGATGCCAGCTTAGGAGATCGGCCAGGGAGTCGCTGCCGATAATAAAATGGCAGTCGTCAGCCGCCAAATCGAACTGCGACCGAATGAGAGCGACCGTATCGGTTGAATAGTGAGGGCCGGGTCGATCCAGATCGACCCGGCTAAGTTCAAAGGTGGGGTTATCCTCGATGGCCAGTTCGACAATGCGGCAGCGATGATGGGCCGCCGTTTTCTTAGCCGCCTGTTTGTGCGGCGGATCGCCGGCCGGCACAAATAAGACTCGCTCCAAGTTAAGCGAGTCTCGGGCCAATTCCGCAATCAACAAATGCCCAAAGTGAATGGGATCGAACGTGCCCCCAATTATGCCAATTTTTGCCATTGCCAATTTAAAACAGGTTTGTTAACTGTAATTCTTTGTAGGGTAGCCCAACATTAAACCGTGGAAACGGTAGATGATGGAAGATCGACCCAATAATCGACAGAATTGACAAGATTATCACGATTTTATCAGTCATAATTTGGTAAATCGTGTTAATTCTGTCTAATTT
>JAGRCC010000725.1 GCA_020433785.1 Anaerolineae bacterium | reverse complement strand
CTAATTCGTTCGTATGTAAGCATTATCCGTACTGTCCAACCAATTATCAACCAGATATCTAATCATCGCACTAATCTATTATCAATCCAACCGGCCATCAATCCAAAAACATCCAACCAACAAGTTTTAACCCATCGTTTGACTACCCAACCATCCAACCGATTATCAAACCGTCCCATCCAACTAACAGCCTGGATTCTAGCCCACTGTAAATGTTTGTCAAAATGCGCAACTTGAAACCTTCGCAGCTACTACCGCCGGCTCTCTTCATTCTTTTACCGCTCGTTCTCTTCTGGCAATGGCTAGTCTTTGGCCACGTGCTTTATTGGGGAACAGTTATGCTCCAATTTTGGCCGTGGCGGGAACTGGTCAAAGACAGCTTGCTTCAGGCACAGTGGCCGCTGTGGAATCCGCTGCTCGGCAATGGGACGCCGCTGTTGGCCAATTTACAAAGTGCGGTTTTTTACCCTTTCAACCTTTTGCTTCTCCCTCTGCCGACCGCCCATGCCCTGACGTTATCGATCATGCTTCATCTCAGCTTGGCCGGATGGGGCATGTATGGGTATGCCCGGCAGTTGAAATTAACCGGCTTTGCCGCAACCATTGCCGCGGTGGCCTATATGTTTAGTGGTTACATCGTTGGGCGGACGCAATTTATCGTGATGGTTCAGGCGGCAGCATGGCTGCCCGTTCTGCTGCTGCTTGGTGATAGATTGGCGACTAGGCGACGTCTTATCGACGCCTTATGGCTGGCTGTTGCGCTGGCGGTACAACTGCTGGCCGGTCACGCCCAGTTGTGGTTTTATAGTCTATGTCTGACCAGCAGCTATGTGGTGTTCAGAAGTTGGCAGTGGTCAGCTCGCGGGGTCAAACTCCCAACCCACGCCCCTGTCCTTAACGTTCGACTTGAGAACGGATTTGTGCCGCCTGAAAGCTCGATTTCATCAGCGGCGACGTCCCAGGTATCACGTATCACAGTTGTGTTGCAAGCCGTCGGCTATCTGGCGCTGGCCGTGTTCCTGGCGCTGCTGCTAAGCGCCGTCCAAATTCTGCCGACGGCCGAATTCCTGTCGGTATCGCCTCGCAGCGACGGCGCTGAGCGGACGTTTGCCCTCACCTACTCGATGTGGCCCTGGCGATTAATCACCCTGGTTGCCCCCGATTTTTTCGGACATCCGGCGCAAGGTAACTATTGGGGGTATGCTACTTATTGGGAAGATCACGCTTACCAAGGGATTTTGCCGTTTATTCTGGCCCTAACGGCCCTAGGGTATTATGTTAAGACGAAGTGGCAGCCGGACCAGGCGCTTAACTCAGAGACTCCCGGCGGTTCGACGGATACAATATTAAGCGTTATCCCATTTTATGCGGCCGTCGGGTTGGTCAGTTTAATTTTGGCGATGGGGTGGAATACTCCCGTGTATTTATGGGTGTTCGAGGTTGTCCCCGGCTTTAGTTTTTTTCAGGCGCCGGCTCGACTGCTCATCTGGTACACCGTCGCCGTTGCGGTTATGGCCGGAGTTGGGGCGCAGTTATTCGAAGCGACAGCCCAAAATCGGCCTCATTGGCGGCGCTTTCTGGCAGCTTGCGTGGCGTTAACTCTGGTCGGGTTGATCGGGCAATCCTGGTTAGCTGGACGGGAGCTAACCTTTTTAACGGCAACGCGCAACTTGGGCTTTCTGTTGATTATCGCCGTAGGTCTGCTGCTGCTTAAGCCCCCCACAGTCAATCCAATTTCATCGAGGGAAAAACTATGGCAAGGCGCGGTTGTACTTTTTGTAGCTGTCGATTTACTCCTAGCGGCCTGGCCTTTAATCCCCTTAACCTCAGCCTCCATATACAGCACACCTATCGCCAGCACCGAGGCGTTGAAGGGTCAACCGTATCGATTTTTTGTCGATGAGTCGTTTTCCTATCGGGCCAGGTTCGATCACTATTTTCAGTTCAAAAGCTTTGGCCCTAACAACCCCGCCCATTTGCAGCAATTTAAGGAACTGTTAGTTCCAAATTTGGGGGTGTATGCTCACCTGCCCTCGGCCAATAATAACGATCCGCTAGTGGTGGGCCGTTGGCAAATCTTGGTGAATCTCATTGAAAAGAGCCAGCCTCAAGAGCGAGCGCGGCTGCTGGTGTTGATGAATGTGCAGGCCCTCATTAGCGATAATCCTACTCCGAACTGGTCAACAATTACCGAAAGCGACGGGGGCATCATCCAGGCTGTGCCTGAATCGCTGCCGCGAGCTTACTTTGTATCGCACGCCGTCTATGTAGCTGATGACGGAGAAGCTATGGCCGAAATATCTGCCCCTGGATTTGATCCAAGGCGAGAAGTCGTTATCATTAAGTTAGAAGATGTTACCGTTCCTGTCAATGGCAGTGCTTCAGCGCCAACAATTCCGGCTCGTGTCGTGGCCGAAAGTGCCGGCCACGTTCGGGTCGAGATCGATGCGCCGACAGAAGGTTTTGTCGTCTTGACTGATACGATTTATCCGGGCTGGCGGGCGGCGGTTGATAATCAACCGGTTCCGATATGGCCGGCTAACCTGACCTTTCGAGCGGTAACTGTCGGGGCGGGCTTTCATACAATACATATGTCTTATCATCCTCTGACCTTTACCTTTGGCCTATGGACAAGCATCGTGGCCTGTTTCATAATGGGAGTTGCCATGATTCGTCTGGCCAGACAATCTACAGACCATACGTCTCACCTGAACCCGAAATCTATGAATAACCGGAAAAACCCGTGATCGTTTTAGCATTCCTCTTCGTATTTTGTGGCTGGCTAGCCGGCATCGCGATAAACCATGCAGCCGATATTCTCCCAACACGGCAGACACTGTGGCAGTGGCCTAAATGCACCCAATGTGGGGCAAAACGACCCATAAAACAGTGCAGCGGCTTACTCACCTGGTTGGGTAACCGGCGCGAGTGTGTACATTGTAGTGCGCCTCAGCCCCGAATGAAACGTTCGGTGATAGTTGAACTGGTCACGCCGATCTTGTTCGCTTTCCTATGGTGGTCTTACGGATGGTCACTCCATTTGGGCATAGTCACCCTATATACGATTATCCTCATCTTAGTGACCGTCACCGATTTAGAACACCGGCTTATCTTCAACGTGATCATTTTGCCGTCTATCCTGCTGGCAATTTCTGCCTCCTTTGTCACCCCAGGGTTAACCTGGCGAGCGGCTTTGGTGGGCGGCATTTTGGCTTTTATTGTGGTTTACATCGCGGCGCTGCTGTCCAGAGGCGGTTTAGGTGAAGGGGATGTGACGCTCTCGACATTTTTGGGCTTTATGATGGGCTTTCCGAATATCATTTTGAGTTTAATTTTTGGCGTTTTCCTGGGTGGGGTAGTGGCATTTTTGCTCCTGGTTTCGGGACGGGTAACGATGAAAACGTTTATCCCGTATGGTCCGTTTTTAACGATAAC
>JAGRCC010000724.1 GCA_020433785.1 Anaerolineae bacterium | reverse complement strand
TTGGCTTCGATAATTAAAGTCGAGCATGTCATTTCGTAGCCGTAGGCGAAGAAATCCCTCAGACGCTCCAATAAATGAAGCCTTCGTTGGGGAAAATGGATATTGTCGCTTCAAATTTTTCCCGCCAAACCCCTTTTCATGGTATTGTCATAGGGATTTCTCCGCTGGCGCCGCGAAATGACATTCAACATCGCTATTTGTGAACTCAGGTGAGTTCATAGGTTGGGTTGAGCCGAAAATCCAGCAATTGGCCGATTAACGTTGGGGTTCATGCGGTATTTCATCTCCTAAATCTCTGGCGAAACCCAACAACTGGGGCAATAGCCGCTCAAATTGTCCCATTCAACCCAACCTACGCCTCCACCAACACCCCAACTCTATAAACGCCACAAACTCTACAAACTCTAGCCCACCAGCCCCAACCGCTGACGCATTGCACCGTCAAAATCGCCGATGAAGGTCCACCAGTTAGTCAACGGCCGGTCGCGATAGGTCAGGCCGTTGTTTGCGCCCGGTAGGTTCTGCATCCAGTAAATAAACCAGGTCAGGCTGTCGCAGTTCCAGCGGCGGCAGTTCATGCGCTTCTGCTCGCCGCCGTCGGGCCGCCAATCTTCGATATCGGTCAAAATGTAGCTGGAGTTGGCCCAATCGTAGTCGCGGACGCCGTTGGGCGGAAAATGGGCCCAGCCGCAGCGACCCTCGCCCGGCTTGCCGACAAATTTCTCCCAAAACAGCCGGTGATCGATGTCGCGCAGCACCGCCTCGATTTGATGCATGTGATCTTCCACCGCCTCCGACGGCCCACGGCCATAATTGTAGTGATAGACGGTATAGGTTTGGCTAAGGTTGGGCAAGTCGAACCGATCGCGATCGCTGTTGCTGATATCGCCGAATGGGCCGGCCATATTCGACTCCCAGATGTCGATCACGCCGCCGTGGTAGCCCCACAGCCAAACCTCTTTGACGCCCCGCGTTTCAACCCAATGCCGGATGTTGACCCGATTCATAACCGCGTTGTAGTCGGTCATCGGCGCCCGGTGGCCGTGCTTACGGTAAGTGGGCAGCGGGTCCATATATTCCAGCGTCTCGACCAGTTGGTAGCGCAGGCTGGGCCGGGCCGCCGGATTTTTGTAGCCGTGGTAGGTGCTGCCGCGTTCCAGCGCCTCGACCACCTGCTGCGTGGTCTGCTGCACGTGCTGCCGGATGTGACCCACTGGCGCGCCGACATCGCCGGTGACGCGCCGGTCGATGCGATTGCCGATCACCGGCAAATAGGCGACGACCAGCACCGGGATGACGAATTGATTGGGAAAATTCAACGCGTCGATGGGCGCGGGGTTTGCTTGCAGCACAGCTTCGTCCGCGTCGGCGAAGATCAGCAGTTCGTCGATCACCGCGTTGGCCTGGCGGTCGCCGTTAGATGACGAGCCGATATAAAACGTTGCCGCCAGATGATCGGGCAGATCGGCCTTTTCAGAAGCGTCGCGCAGTTTGCCGTCAACATATAGGGCGATGCGTTCAGGCGTCCAGGTGACGCCAACTTGATGCCACTCGTCCGGCGGCCAGTGAGCCACGTTATAACTCAATCCGGTCTCGCTGCGCGGCCCCCACACGATAAAGCGGAGATTATTGCCGCCATCTTTTTGCACCCGCAGGCGATTATAGAAGCCATCGCCGCTATCAAAGAAGACGTAATCTCGACCATCCCGTCCGGGCCACTGCGGCTTGAGCCAAAAGGTCAGGCGGCCTCGCTCGCGGTTAAGATGGCCGTCGGTTCGGTAAGCCAGCCTGGCCGTCCCTTGAAACAGCGCCGCCTGGCCGGTTCGTCCCGGGACTAAACGCGGCGTTGGGCCTTCACCGGGCGCGCCTTGCTCGCTAACGAAGCCATCCTCGAATCGAAGGGAGAATAACAGGTTTTTGCGGTTCATAAAAGCAGTCCAGTTAAAAATAATGAATAATGAATGATGAATGATGATAAGGAGGAAAAAACCATTAGTTTCTAACGTCCGTACTGTTGTCTGCCTTAGGTTTAGCTTGAATTTAAGCCTAAAGTTATCAATAACCTTCTTGATCTAGTTATCTGGGCAAAAATTTAGCCTTCAGGTTAACAGTTACCGGGGTGCTGCCCAAATAACTTTATCTTAAGAGCTTTACAGACTGAAATCAATCACATCGTTAGGCAGTGAACCCGGCAAGTTATTTAATGAAACTGAATATCTTTTACAACGAAATGGGCTCGCCCACGTTGGTATTGTGTGTCCGTTTCAAACCCTACGCCGGCAATATTTGACAAATATGCTTTATCACCGAATAAATCAAGTGGGATCGTAATGATTTCAGAAGTTGAACTCACCTCTATAAAAATTTTCTCATCAACATTATTAGGCATTACATCGTCTAATACCACATTGGGTTTATCGCTCGTGTCAGTATTATCTGTTAACCAAAAATAGATAGGAAAAATATCGTCATCAAATTCTAAGGTCAATTCAGCCGTAGAATAACCACTTAAATCCTGCATGGCGTTAAACTTCCAAGCTACACCAGCCAGATAATAATTCTTATCTTGCGGGAAGACCGTTTCTATTGAAACTCCCTCGGCTTCCATTGTCTCAACATGAATACATTCATTACAGGTTAAGTATTCCTCCTCACTCGGCATTTTTCCACCATACACCTCATCAAGCTGTAAATCTTTAAAAGACAAAGGATGCGCCGGAATCTGGGTTGGAACGGGTGAAACCAGAGGCGTCAATTTCAATAAAAGCAATCCGCCTATCAGCGTAGCAATGGTTCCCACAATTATGGGCACTATGAGTTGGTTTGCTAAAAAGGTTTTGCCCGAACTCCCCCGTTCCTTGTTTCCGGAAAAAGGTGGTGACGATTTTTGATCCGTCCTTGCTGTCTTGCTATTTTCTGCCAAAGATGGGGATGGTACAGCCGAAGCACCACTAACGACTTTCTCGTCGAAGCCATTTAATTTTAATTCCAGTTCCGCTAATTCGGCTTCGATATCTTCTATCTCCATGATGATCTTTGGTTCAACGGATGACCCGGCAGATGCTCTTTTCTCTTTGAGTATTTGCAAGCGACGATAATTTATTTCCTTTAATTTGATAATATCATTCTTGTTTTGTGGCATAGTAGAGGTCCAGAGATTCTTTCGATATAATGATTAACAAACTCAATATGAAATTTTGGGCTAATAGGTAAATATTTACAGGATTTACGCAGTTTCAAAGGTAACTGTCACTTGAGTACGCTAAAACGACCTGTTTAAGCCATCCAAGCGCTGATTTATCGACAATAAGTGACTGTCACCTGGTTT
>JAGRCC010000723.1 GCA_020433785.1 Anaerolineae bacterium | reverse complement strand
GAGTGATTATCAGCGTAGCGACCGGTATTCTGGGCATCAGAAGCGCCCTTATTTTAGGGCTGGTGGCTGCCTTGCTCGAACTGATTCCCAACTGGGGCTATGGCCTGTCAGGGGCAATCGGCGCTGCTGTGGCTTACTTCCAAGGTTCAACCTATATTCCTTTGCCTAATTGGGCCTTTGCGCTGTTAGTCGCCGGGTTCTATTTTTTTATGTGGCAGATCGATACCAACTATCTGGTGCCGCGCATTCTGGGCAGTCGGTTGCAACTGCCGCCGGCGATTATTATTATCGGCATCATCGCCGGTGCCAGTGTCGGCGGCGCGCTAGGGCTGCTTTTGGCCGCGCCGACCATCGCCACGGTCAAAGTGTTAGGTAGCTACATTTATCGGCGCCTGCTTGATTTAGAACCGTATGTTTTAACTCCTGAACCGGCCGTTGCCGCCAATTTAACCGAACCGTCGTCGCCGGAAAGCAAGAAACTTGACGAACAAGTGCGAAGAACAAACGGCAGCTAAATGGGACAAACCTTAAAAGCTTTGACGCTTATTTTGGCGTCTGCTATAATTCACGCGTTAAATTCAGTATGGGAACAAAAAATTTATGGCTGAAAATGTTCACGGAGCCGCCACCCAAGTGCGCAAATCAGCGGGTCCGCAGTTGGAAATCACCCAGGGTGAAAATACGGGTGACAAATTCAAATTAAAGTTTGATACCAAACTAGGCCGTGAGCGCGATAACGATATTGTGCTACTCGATGCCAAAGTTTCCCGTTACCATGCCCAGATTTCACTTGATGCGGGTCAATGGGTTCTGTCAGATTTGAGCAGCGCCAATGGCACCCTGGTTAACGGGATAGCCATTGCCGGGCCAGTTGCTCTCCAAGCCGGCGATCTGCTGCGAGTGGGTGAAACTGAGCTTAAATTCACCTTTCCCGGCCAGCCGGAAGCGGCTCCTGCGCCGCCTCCCCAGACCCTGGCTGAACCGGCTGCGGCTGCCGCGATGCCTTCCCCTGCTCCTCAGTCGGCAACTGCCCCACCGGCAGCCGCTAGATCGGCCCCACCTCGATTGGCCTGGATTGCCGGTGGGTTGATCCTGCTGGTCTGTTTTGCCGCCGTTTTAGTCATCTATCTGCTGTCTAATCGCTTTGATGGCGGCGAGACAGCCGTGGCCGAAGATCCGGTTCCGGCTGAAGGGGACAGCGGCGCTACCGGTCAGCCGGTCGGCGACCAGCCTATTTCGGGCGATGGCGCGCCCGAACAACTGGCTCTGGTTTATGAAGACGATTTTAGCGACTCATTTGGCGGGTGGGACGATGCCTTCGATACTTATACCCGCAAAGTCTACGGTAACAATCGCTACCAGATTGAAGTTAACGCCAGTAACCTGGTGGCCTGGGGATTGGCTAATCGGGACGTGGCCGATTTTGAAATGGAAGTGGAAGCCAAGTTAGAAGATGGCGACCAGAAGAACAGCTACGGGCTGCTTATTCGATTCCAGGATCGTGATAATTTTTACCGGTTCGATATTTCGGGCGACGGCTATTTTTTGTTGAGCAAGTTTGTCGATGGCGAATGGTCCACGCTGATGGATTGGACGGAGTCAGAATTTATTAGCACCGATGGTTCGGCCAATATTCTCAGAATTGCCGCCTTTGGCCCCGAAATCACGGTCTGGTCCAACGGCCAGGAATTGGCCTCTGTAACTGACGACTCGTTAAACCACGGCAATTTTGGCTTTTTTGCCGGTACGTTTGCCGAGCCATACGTTTGGGTTAGCTTTGATAATCTCAAATTGTGGACTCCGCCCGGTAATGAACTGACCTTGATCCCCACGGCTACGCGGCCTGGGGTACCCGTGGCCGCCGCCGGGGTATCTACCCCGCAGCCTTCACCTACCGCTATTATTTCGGCTTCAAGCACCCCCACCCCGGCGTCTGATGTCTCTGAGGAAGCAGAAATAGCGTTGGTAGAAGGCAGCAGCGACTCGCCTTTACCCACCCCAACCACAACGACAACCGTCGCCTCTACCTCTGAGCCTACGGGTGAACCTACGGGCGAACCCACCAATGAGCCAACGGCTACGCCTGTGCCGCTGCCCGAGTATGCCTCTCGTGATCAGACCCTGGGTCGGGGTGAAGCCAGAGCGTCCGGTCGCATCGTCTTCCCGATTTATGATCCTGAACGTTCAACTTATGATATCTATATGGCTAATATTGCTGACGGGAGCGATTTGACCCTTATCCAGTCCGATGCCAGCCAACCGGCACTGACTACAGACGGCACAGAAATAGCCTATCGTTCGTGGCAGCCTGATCGGCGCGGACTTTTTGCTCGCTCATTAGACGAGGAAGATATTAACGCCTGGGGGTTTGACCTTTTCTTTGAGTCGGCCAGACCTCAATATTCGCCCGTTGATAACAGCTTGATGTATCACTCCCGTAAAAGCGGACGTGAACCGGCTATCTATCAGCTCGTTGATGGGGTTGGAGAGGTTATGAGGCACGATGGGTTCCCAGTGCAGGGCAAATCGCCTAAATGGTCGCCGGATGGGCAGCAGTTTGCTTACAGCAGTTGTATCGGAGGTAATTGTGGCATTGTCCTGAGCAGTGTTGTCGGCGGTGGGCCAAAATTGATTACCGACCATCCCTCAGATACCAACCCGGAAATCTCGCCCGACGGCTCGACGGTTATTTTTATGTCGGAACGGGGCGGAAATTGGGAAATCTATCGGGTCGATATCAATGGCGATAATGTGGCCGCCCTCACCTCTGACAGCGCCAGCGACGGACTGCCAACCTGGTCCCCCGATGGCTCTAAAATTGCCTTCATTTCTAACCGTGATGGCGAGTGGGCCATTTGGGATATGGACCCTGATGGAACGGATAAACGCCGCCATTTTGCCCTCGACGGGTCTGTAGATGGGATAGTCCAGCATGACCGGGCCAACAGCCAGGGCTGGGTTGAAGAAAATATAGACTGGATTCCTTAGAAGGTTAATCGTTTTACCGGAGACTACTGCCTTGCTATTTTCCAGATTTGACTCGCAGACCGAAAAAATTCTGGTTGGGATTATCCTTGGCTTAGCCATCACGGTGTTAGTGGTGGCTATGTTAAGCGTCATTCAAGTCGATGGGGTTAGCGTGGCTATGGCCACCCCCACCGCCACCAAAACACCCACTAAAGCTGCTACCGCTACTCCCACAACATCACCGACACCGACTGAAACATCCACCGCCACGTCCACTTCTACTTCAACTGCCACTGCTACACCCACCGCCACCGCAACGGCTACCGAAACAAGTACCCCGACCTCGACCTTCACCCCCGAACC
>JAGRCC010000722.1 GCA_020433785.1 Anaerolineae bacterium | reverse complement strand
TAATTTCTGTCCCGGTCCCTCCCGCCGGCGGCGCGATTTCAATCCAGTTATAGATCGGCCCGGACCCATCATTGGAGTCGGTGGAGATGTAGCCAAATGGATCGGGATTACTGCTGGACGGGTTGAGCGCAGCCTGATGGGATGGTTCAATCTTAGTGTTCTTTTCTTCTTGATGGAGGTAGGAGTGCCCGGCCACAAGCAGGCTGGCCGAGTCTAACGATAGCTCGAGGGGCGCTAGCCCTCTATCAAACTTCCGTAGCATAAAGTTGGTTGCCAGCCCCCCGTTATTGGTCAGCGGCAACGTTACTGTCTGGGTCTCGCCGAATTCCAGGGTGGCTGCCAGGTTCGCCGGAAGTTCGGCCAGGAAGCCGGCGGGCAATTGAAAATCTTGCTGAAGCGAGTCATCCTGATTTACGGTCACCGTTTGCGTTTGAAGTCCGTAACCGCCGGTCGTAGTGGCTGTCATTGTATGAGTTCCAACCGGAACAAGAAGTCGGTAGAAGCCGCTATCGTCGGTCATTACGTCGGAGTTACCGTCAACCGTAACTGTCGCGCCACTTAACGGGAGATCCGTATTGGCATCGATGACATAGCCATATACAAAACTACTCGGCTGAGAAACACAGCCGGTCTGAATACCGACATCATCGACCAGCCAGCCAAAATAGCCATCATTGAACCCATCAACACTATCAAAATGAAAGCGTGTTAATACATCGCTACCCAAATATGGGGTTAAATCAAATGTTTTTTTGTACCAAACGCCTTCGGTATCACCTTCACCCAATGGTTCCCAGGTATCCCCATTGTCGGTAGAAATTTCGATATAACGGTTATCCCAATCACAATCGCCGCCACACTCAGTTTGTTCATAACTAGAGAAAGACAGAACGGCGGGACCAGACGTTGGCAGAGAAATTGGGGCGGCTAAAGTTAGAGCGCCCTCAACACTGCGGGTGCTTTCATAATTACAGCTACTATTTCCATAGTAAACGGCATGACTGGGGCTAGGAAAAGGGGCAACTTGAGTGCCACAGGTGGCTGTGTCAGATTCTCTATGCCAAAACCCGGTCGTCCCCCACTGGCTAAGACCCGCTTCGAAGTTGTCGAAGAATTGATACGTTGGGGTATAGCCGGGCGCGTTACAAGCGACCAAATCGGCGGTCAAGCCAAAATCCTCACTTTGATCGCCAGTTAACGGCCCAACACTACGGCTGAGCGAGACATAGCCAGTTGCTTCAGCCTGAACATTAAAAATATAATCGGTTCCGGCAGCCAGGGTAACACTATAAAAGCCGGTGACTGGGTCATTTTGCAGCGGCTGGCCTGGGTAATTCTCGATGTCGATCACCGCAGCGAGCGGCCAACCGGCCACTGCATCGGTCACATAGCCGCTGACGGTATAGCTGTTGGCCGGTTCCAGATTGATGTTCAGCGTGGTGGTTGTCCCGGATATAACCGCCACATTTGTCACCTGAGCCGGCAGGTAGCCGTATTGGGCAACATCGACTGTGTGGGTTCCGCTATACACTTGCAGGGCATAGTGACCCGTCGTGTCGCTGGCGGTTCGCCAGGTTAGGGTTGGACTGAGGGTTGCTTGAACGGTAGCCCCAGTGATAGGCGCTTGAGTCTGTGCATCATTAATGGTCCCGGCCAAGGTGCCGCTCCCCCCATAGAGGAGTGCCTGCTGTACGGCAGCGAAGGCATCGATGGTCCCATATCCCCAATCGTTATTGGGGCCAATGGTGTAGTCACCGCCACAGTTTGAACCGGTTTGGTCCGTGAGCGGCACGGCGGTTTGTTGGATAAGCT
This sequence comes from Anaerolineae bacterium, assembly GCA_020433785.1. Next base: position 3,611 of record JAGRCC010000722.1, on the reverse strand, counting down.
GTATCGTGTCAGCCACTAAGCCTCGCAGGGCCGGATTAGCCGACCAGAGCAGACCAACCAGGCCGGTGACATGAGGGCCGGCCATGCTGGTGCCACTCCATCCCCCTTCATACCCGCCGCCGGGTACGCTGGAGCGAATATTCTCACCAGGGGCCATCAAGTCAGGGATCAGGTCATCAGGATAAAGAGAGGATTGGCCGCGGCTGCTGAAACCGGTTAATGTACCGGGTAGCCTACCGTCGCCATAATTTACCGAGCCGGTGGTCAAAACTTGACGGTAATCACCGGGTGAACTCAAAGTTTGGCAGTCAGGGCCCGCGTTGCCGGCCGAGACCTCGACCAAAATCCCGGCGGCTTGCAAGGCCGCAATCTCATCTTCAAAGGCAGGATAACCACCGCCAAAATATCCCCACGAATTGTTGATAGCATCGGGGGCCAGATCCGGCCGCGGATTTGCGCCAGTCAGGTCCCACGGAGCTAGGTCCCATTCAAAACATTCGATGATGGTAGCATCGCTGCCGCCACCCAAGTCATCCAGATTCTTACAATGGACAGTTTGGCTGCCCGGGGCCATACCAATCTGATTGGCTTGGCCATCGCTCCCGACCATTGTGCCGGTAGTGTGGGTACCGTGTCCATAACCGTCGTCAGGGGCGATAGGGTAAGTTCCCGTCGCATCCCACCAGTTGTAGTTATGATTGGCGGTCACGCCGTTCCAACCCCGGTATTGGTTAATCAAAGCGGGGTGGTCCCAATCCAAGCCCGTATCGTTGCCGGCCAGCACGATGCCCTGGCCCTCATACCCTAAGGCCCAGACCTCATCGGCTCTGACAAAATTCAGATTCGGTTCGATGGCCAGCGCATGGGGGGCTGGTGTCCGGCTGACTCTCGGTTTATCAAGCTGGTAGTGATGATTGGCCGTAATGCGGACCACATCCGAGCGAGCAGCTAAATTGAGTAACGTATTCCGGCTGCCCTGAGACACCAGAATCTTGTTAGCGATATAAAACGGTTTATAGCGCAACCCCTGCCGGTCGAGCGTGTCACGCAGCGATTTCTGGCTGCGTTCAGCGGTTTGGCGTAGGGTATTAAAGACAAACTCCCCCTTTTCCGCCTTGGTGGTCAACGCACTGGCCGGGCTGAGATCGGCCTTATCGGCCAACCAGACAAAAAATTCGGTTTGACTATTTGTATTTACGTCCGCTAGAAGCGAGGGTTCAATCTTGGCCAGCGAGTCCTCTTGCTGAGGGGGTAAAATAGAAGGCTGGCTATGATCGTGTACGGGGGGGAAGAGGGAAGTAGCGTTGGCCTTATCAGATAACGTAAGAATAAATATCAAACTAACAATTGATAGACTTATGATCAGTCGTAACCGATTTTTATGGGCTGACGTCATAATATCACTCCTAAAGTTACAAGCTTTCCGGAATGTCCTGCTTATAAGTTTAGCACAGAACGGATTTTAATATTTTTAACGGGTAAAATAGGTGGTGAGGGGAGTGCAATGAGTGGCAATTTTGAACCAGAATAGAGGGGAGTGCAAGGAGGGATTAGAGGAATGTCAAATGAAGCAAGGATATCATACCCAACTAGGACACAAACCGCAAAAATAAATTGTTTAGAAGCTGGTTTAGAGGTGACGGTAACCGTGGCCGTATCGGTTGCCCCAAGCACGGCATCAGCAGGGATCAAAATTATTAACTTAACTGCATTACTTTGACCAAACTGCCTGAATTTTTGCGAATAAAACCACCGACTAACCGGCTATCTGCTACCGACTGCTTTGAAAAGGGACAACCGGGCAAGAAAAAAAGTACTTTCGTCACATGAATTTCGGTACTTTTGGCTCTATTCTCCGGGAAAGTTTTATGTTATCTTTAATATGGTTAGCAACGACGCTGTGTACGCCATCTCAAAACCATCAGCGGAGAAATTTTTATAGAATCCGAAAAAATTTTAAGTTTTCAAACATTGAGTTAAGTCTTCAAACACTGTGCTAAGTCTTCAAACACTGCGCTAAGTCTTCAAACACTGTGCTAAGTCTTCAAACACTGCGCTAAGTCTTCAAACACTGAGTTAAGTCTTCAAACACTGAGTTAAGTCTTCAAACACTGCGCTAAGTCTTCAAACACTGAGTTAAGTCTTCAAACATTGCGCTAAGTCTTCAAACACTGCGCTAAGTCTTCAAACACGGCGCTAAGTCTTCAAATTTTGGAGAACAAAATCAAGTTTGAGGGGAACATTTGCTCACCAATGAGGATTAAGCTTAATGGTGATAAAAAGCTGTAAACATCAAGGTTACTCTGTGGATGACTCCGGAAACGTCCACTTCAAATATATCTTCCAGAAAAACTATTCTAAAGGAGCAAGTTATGAGAACCGGTGGTATGACCCAAGATCAGATAAAGATTGTGGGCGAAACGGAGCGGTTGTTGCACGACGCTCGCTACAACCCCTACTTTGCGGAGATGATGCGAGACAGGGGCTATAATGAAGAGAGTTGGGCTTACGGCGAGACTTTGCTGGCGGCGGCCAAGACGGCAGGCAGCATGACAGAGAAAGCCGATGCGGCCAAGCTGGGGGCGACCAATACGTATGAGCGCCAACGGGATCAGATTTGGAAACATAGTCGGATGCTAGCCAAAACGTGCGAGACATTGTTTCAGGGCAATATGGAGTGGTTGGGTCAGTTGGGGCTGCATGGTAAGCGCAAGGATGGCAACGGTACCAGCCAGATTGCCAAACCGCGTCAGTCGGCTAAGTTTGATATCATAGTGGCCTGGCAGCGCCATTTGTATGAGGCGGCCCAGACGAATACGCAGATTGCTTCGATTTTGGCGGCTAACGGCTTTCCGGCAGAGACATTGGCTCAAGGCGCGTCTAACGTAGAGGCATTGGTCCAAGCTAATCATCGTCAGGAGCGGGCCAAGGCCACGGTCATGCAGCGCCGCAAGGAGCGGGACGCGGCTTTTAAGGCGCTACTCCAATGGCTGCGCTGCGCCCAACGGGCGGCGGAGTTAGCCAAGGGGGAGTCGGAGGGTAGTTTGTTGGGTAGGTAGGTAGTTTGTTTGTTTGTTTGTTTGTTGGTTGGTTGGTTGGATAATTGGATAATTGGATAGTTGGTTGGAGAAAGAAGCTCTACGGGTTGTGGGTTTGGCGCGTGGGGCTTTTTTTGTTGGCTCAAAATTGACCTCAGTAAAGAATATTTCGAGTAAACTCACGGGTGATACCTTTCTGGGGGGTTTTGGTTTAGTCACCGACAGTTTACTACCTATTTGAAAGGTGTCTTTCTTTTTAGTCCTTTTATCGAATTCAGGTTAATAAGGTCTGGCACCCAGAATAGTACGTCGGATTATGTATGAGTACCGTCCCAACCTGGACACAGACCGCAAGAAAAAACGCCACCAGCGCCTACGACTACCAGCCGCTTACCATCTGGGGGCCAGATTCAATCCCATTAGGAGGGGAGATTGATGAGCGGGGTGTGGTCTTGACCTCAAACCGCCTCATCGATCAAACCCAACAGCCGATCAACCAGCACCGCATCGATGGTGAAATCAGGCTCAAGATAGCGATTGGAAAGCTGACCGCGTTTGGCTTGGTTCATAACA
>JAGRCC010000058.1 GCA_020433785.1 Anaerolineae bacterium | reverse complement strand
TGATCTGGTCTGAGGTGTATTCGTGGTCAATCGACTCGATCAAATCGCCGCGTTGAGCCAGCCGCTGCTCGATCTCATCGGATAGCTGGCCGCTGCCCTTCAGAAATTCTTCCGATTTGACCCCCAGAGCGGTTTGCAGCAGCTCGATGTTCTCAAAATCGGCCACGCCGACCTGCCCCGACACATTGAGCGCGTGCAGCACACTGTAGTAGGAATCGACCGCGATATTTTTGGCCTCCATTTTAGCCGCGAGCGTCTCGATGGCCCGCCGCAGAAACGATTTGGCGAACGCTTTCTCCTCCGGCGAGAGGCGATGCTTGACCACCGCGACCGACAGCTTGTTGGCGATCTGCTCCTCCTGCCAGGGACTATCGCCAAACATGCCGTAGCGATGGCGGTAATGGTGGGCCAACTCATGGGCGATGATGTGCGGCAGAAAAAGGTGCAAAAAGCGAAATAGATCCTCGTCGCTATCGCAGCCCAGCAGCGACCGCAGAAACAGCGCTTGCAGCTTACCTACTGACCGGCTAAAATCCGGTACGGACAAGTAAATGTGGCGATCCTCTAAACTGTAATAACATAGCACCCCACTGCCCTGCCGCAGCTCAATCCCCGGATCGGCTTCCAGTCCATAATCGGCAAATTCCCATAAAAACCGATCAAAATAGGTCTGCCCTAAGGCAAACAGATCAACAACACGTTCCGGCTGACTCATCTCATGCTCCTAACCCTCTCTCTCCCACTCTCCACAGTCTGGAGCGATAAAGCTCTGCTTTGTTAGTCAAAGTAGACTTTGACGCCCCTCCTTAACAACTCCACAAACTCTATTAACGCTACAAACTCCCTAACTCATTCCAGCTTAACCAACTTTGCCAAACTTTGCAACCCCTTCGCCAATTTTTCCTGCTGCGCCAACAGCATCGACTCGCGCGTGGTCAAATACGCCAGCAAATCGGGGCTATCTAATGCTTCGGCTTTTGCCTTCAGGCGATCCATCCATTCCTGCGCCTGATCGATGCCCCAGGTAAACCCGGCCCGGGCCACCCAACTGACAATCAACTCATCAGCGTTGCGCCGGCGCTCGGCCTCGCTCAAAAAATAGGTGGTGGTCTGCTGCGACAGGTCCTTGTGCCAATCGAACAGGTCATTCAAGAATTGGTGCCAGCCACCCAATAGCTCGACCACCTCGGCCCACGGTTCAATCAGATCGGCTCGGTTGTGCCGATAGCAGACCGCTGCCACAGGGATTTTGGCGGCGCACACCTTTTGCGCCGCGACACGCGTAAACGTCGCCTCGTCGATGTCGGTCAGCGCGGCGTCTTCCATTGCCGCCTCGCTGGAGCGAATCCAGATGGCGGTAAAGTAGGGCCAGAACGGGTGATCGGCCGGAAAATAGGGCAGATAGGCCGACTGAAATTGAGTGTGGAAAAAATTGAGCGCGGGCAGCAGTTCGCGCTCGATGGTGGCGTGGCCGTCCAGTAAATTATCGATGAGACGGATGTAGTAGTAGCCGTTGATGGTGGAGTAAGCCAAATCCGCTTGAAGAGCCAGGTCCGGCGGCTCATCGAGCGACTGCTCGACCCACCACGGCAGCAGCAGCGCCGGAAAAGCCAGCGGATGTTTGAAATAATCCTCCGGCTGGGCCGAGCCGGCCAGTGACTCCAGCCAGGGAACGACCTGGGCCGCCATCACCGGCGTGGCCTGGTTGAGATCGGTTTGCAGGCGAACTACGGCCTGGGTGATGATTTGAGAGAGTTGGTGAGGGTACATGGTCAAAAGTTGTCAGTTATGCATCCGAATGCAAAGACTTTGGTTTCAATTGCAATTAATATCAATTATAAGCCAAAGCTCTGCTTCCCCAAAAGCACCTAGTGTTACATTTCTTGCCACAAAACCGCACAAAATATTTATAAACTTACCATTTATTTAAACAGTTCCCTCCCTTATCATAAGCCGGCAAACGATAATCTAATTGTTCAAATAAAATTAGCTTCCAGGACTGGCTTATGTTGACCCATCATTCACGTTCAAGTTTGGCTAAGATCGTTATCCTCTCCGTTTCGGTTATTTGTCTCTACAACCTACTTTTGCCCATAAATCAATTGCCTACCCCTGCCCTGGCCGCGCCGGCGGAGCTTTTTTTCTCGGAGTATGTGGAGGACGTAAATGTAAGGCTCGTTCTGACAAACACTCAAGTTTCTAGCACAGTATTGCCGATTTTAATTAGCGAACTTTTGTATGATGGTCAGAAACCAAGTAGCGAAGGTGATGAATTTGTTGAGTTGTGTAATCCAAATAATGAAATCGTCAATTTAGACGGTTACAAAGTGGGCGATGAAGAGACGATGGGTAAAAGCGGTGAAAGTATGTTTTATCTTCCCTCGGTGAAGCTCGATCCTGACGAATGTATCGTAATAACGAAGAACAAAGCAGATTTTCAAATATATTATGCTGAACCGGCTAAATTCTATGAAATTAGTGAGTTGACTGAATATACTAGCTGGGGAGGTAGGCAGTGGGGTTTGGCCAATGGCGGCGATGAAATGCTGGTATTAGGTCCCAATGATGAAATTTTGGATGGAGTAGCTTATGAAGGTGGTGAGTATACTTTATTAGGTCTTGAACCAGAAATTTCTGCATCTCAAGAAAAAAGTATCCAGCGGATTTGGCCTGTTGATACAAATTCGATGCTTAACGATTTTATCGAAGCCGATCCTAACCCTGGTTTTCCAAATATGCCTTTTACTCCAACTCCTACGCCCACAGCCACGCCTACCGAGATGGCTACCCACACACCGACAGCTACAGCATCGGCCACCTCCACCGAGACCGCTACCCCTACACCGACAGCTACCCCCATTGAGACCGTCACTTCTACACCGACGGTAACGGCGTTGGTCACTCCCACCGAGACCGCTACCCCGGTACCCAGCCCAACTATCACCCCGTCCCTCACACCGACAGCAACGGCGACGCCTGTAACGGCCGGTCCTGGTGCAGTGGTTATTAATGAGATTGTTACTAAGCCTTGGCGAGATTGGAGCAGCAATGACTTTTGGGGACTCTCTGATGATAATGATAGTAAAGGCGGTAGCAATGATGAATTTGTTGAACTTTACATCAAAGTTGATGGGCTTGACCTTACGGGGTGGACAATTGAACTACTCGATGGCTCATGGCCTGAGGGTACTCATGATTTAACGTCTAAAGGTGCTTTTCAAGTTTCAAACTATATTAGTAGCAATGGAGGTGTCTTTACTCGTACCGTCGCGGGCGATTACCTGGTTTTGGGTAATGTAGTTGGCTCTGAAGCAATGAATGATGACGTTTGGATTATTCTAAAGGATAATACTGGCGTTGTCATTGATCAAGTAGAACTCGGTGATGATCGAGCGGGTGATGGTTCCGGTGACGGCGCACCGGATGGTACAGACCGTGGAGGAAAAGGCGGCGGTGTAGACGACGAAGCCATTATCCGCTTTCCCAACGGCTACGACACCGATGACGATGTGGCCGATTTTATCGCCGGGCCAGTCTCTTTAGGTCAAAGCAACGGTGTAGAAGAAGGGCCAATCTCAACCCCCAGCCCGACCCCGCCTGCCCTACCCATCCTCATCGGCGAATTTCTCTACGATGGCCAAACCTCGTCCACCGAAGGCGACGAATTTGTAGAGTTGTGCAACCCCAACGACACTACCGTCGATCTAACCGGCTACAAAGTTGGTGACGAGGAAACAGCCGGCGGCGGCGAGAGTATGTACCGCTTGCCCGACGGAACGCTACTAGCGACAGGGGCATGCCTGGTCATCGCTAAAAAAGGGAGCGATTTTCAAAAACGGTTTGGTTTTTTACCCGATTTTGAAGCAGGCGATCTGAAGAAACACACCACTTGGGGCCGAGGGAGTTGGTCGCTGTCTAACAGCGGCGATGAGTTGGTCGTCCTCGGTCCGGCCGATCAAATTTTTGACAGTGTGGCCTATCGCAACGGCAACTACGCCGCGTTGGGACTCGAAGCCGGAGCGACAGCGCCCGAGCCGCACAGTCTCCAGCGCGTCTGGTCGACCGACACCAACTCGATGCCGCATGATTTTGTCCGGGCTATGCCCAATCCCGGTGTGTTGACGCGACCGCCATCGCCGCCTAACTCGCCGCCGAAGCCGGCCTTTTTGACCGGGGGGATGAAAGCCTTTTGGGGAGACCTGCATGCCCACACCACCTACTCTGACGGAGCTGGCCCACCCCACTTCGCCTTGGCCAAGGCGCGGGCGGCGGGGTTGCACTTCT
>JAGRCC010000721.1 GCA_020433785.1 Anaerolineae bacterium | reverse complement strand
CGCGTAGGCGGGGAAGCATGCGGGAATGACATCTCAAAGTGTCGTTCTCATTCTGTTTTTAGTATAGCAGTGGACCTTTAGAGACCTTTAAAACGGTCGCCAGGGATGCCTAATGGGATAGGAGCCTCGGCCCATGATTAATGCGGTGGTGCCTCAATTAAGCTACACCTCCAAGTGACTGGAGAAGCTTGACCGTCTCGGGTGGACGGCTGGATTGAGTTTTAGAGCGTACGGAACCCATTTTGGCATCCGGGTTACTGACCCCCACGTGCTGGAACGGCTCCAACCCCATTTGCCTTTGGGGTGGGAGCCGGCCGTTTCGGCCCGGGTTGATTTTATGTATTCGCTGGTCGCGGCCAGAGCCAGTCAGCGTCAAGGAACCCGATCCTATCATTTATTGTATGCCGGCTCCGGCCGCATTGCCCGTACCCAGGATTTTGATGAACTGTGTGCTCGCCTGGCTTCACATTTGGAATTGGTTACCGCTTTCTTGGCCAAAAACTGTTTATTTGTGCATGCCGGCGTGGTGGGCTGGCAAGGCAAAGCCATTATCATCCCCGGCCGCAGTTTTAGCGGCAAAACATCCTTAGTGACGGCTTTAATTAAAAATGGAGCGACCTACTACTCTGATGAGTTTGCCATCCTCGACTCGCGGGGCTGGGTTCATCCCTATCCCAGCCTGCTGTCGGTGCGGCAAGGCTATGATTTAAATACGAAAAAATATCGGGCCGAAGAACTGGGTGGCCAGGTCGGGGTCGAGCCCCTGCCGGTCGGGCTGGTGGTTATCACCCAATACCAGCCGGCCGCCCCCTGGCGACCGCTCAAATTATCGCCGGCTCAGGCGATGTTGGCCCTGATGAATAACACGGTGGCGGCTCTCCGGGGTCCGGAGGTATCGCTGCCCATTCTTAAACAGGTTGTTTTACAAGCCAAAACCATCAAGAGCAAGCGAGGCGAAGCCGAAGACGTCGTGCCTTTATTGCAAAAACTTGTATCGGCGTCTCAGCGGTAAGCCGCAAAATTTCCTGTTCTTAAAATCAATCATTTAAATTAGCAGGTGGAGAACGATGCAATATCCAAAGCGGTTAGAAAATGTTCATGTAGAACCACTAGGGGATGAATTGTGTTTGTATGATTGGACCGGCCGGAAGATGCATGCCTTAAATCCCACGGCGGCGCAGGTCTGGCAGCAATGTGATGGCCAATCCACCCCCGCCGAAATTGCCGCCAGGCTTCAAGATAAAATTGAAGCCCCCCACGCCGAGGAATTGGTCCAGTTTACGCTCAATCAGTTGAGCAAAGCGCATTTATTGGCCGAACCCGAAACCCCGCCCGCCTTAACTCAACGAAATTTCACCCGCCGTGAACTCCTCAAAATGGCCGGCATGAGTTTAACCTTTCTGCCGGTAGTCAAATCCATCGAACTGCCGACCGCGCTGCAAGCCTGTAGCGCTAACTGTACCTTTAGCTATTTCGTGAGCGAGCTTGATGACGGCGAAACCTGTGCTGAACAATGTGCGCAAAGCCTCATTACCGCCAGGGGAGAGATATTGTGTTCGGCTGAGTTGATCAATGACGATACGGTTTGTCTGTGTACCACCGTGCTCATTGATCCCACCCCGGATGTCTGTTGGGGATCAAATCCCGAGAACAATCCATTTCCTTCGGCCCAGGGGCGCAGCAACGCGCGGTAATTTGACCGAAGGTTTGCTCAGATCGTTACGAACCGGGAAGATTTTGGCTTGATCTATCTCGGAGATAGCCGTAAAATGGGACGACATTTTGAGCTGTGTGTGATCATATGTCGCCTTTTGAAAATTGCCCTGAACATGACCTGCCCGGCGTTCTGCGTTGGGATCGGCCCGCCTTAACTCCGGAACGACCAGCTTTGATTCCGCCAGGGCTGGTCGGCCGGATGGTTGATCTCGATGGAGGCTCATGTCGATGGGAAAAGCCATGACCACCCCTCCCATCCCCCCTCTTTCATCCAAACCGCCTGATGATCGGACCGGCGCCCAACAAGCCCTGGCCGAACGGGGCCGCCGCCGCTACCAGGCCCAGCTCGAACAGATCATCCAAGAACAGGCGGCCGAATTGGCCCGGGCCAACGAGCAGTTACAATCTCACATCGATGCCGGCCGCTGGATCGAACAAACACTCATCGCCGAACGCGACTTTATCGCGGCCATCCTCGATACCGTCGACGCCCTAATTATTGTCCTCGACCGGGCCGGGCGCACGATTCGTTTTAACCGGACCTGTGAGGAAACCACCGGCTACACCTTTGATCAGGTGCGCGACCGGCCTTTTTGGAGCCTGTTTTTGCTCCCGGCGGAAGTAGAGCCGGTTCGAGCCGTGCTGGCGGAACTTCGCGCCGACCGGATAACCAACCGGCACGAAGCCTACTGGCTCACTCGCGACGGCCGCAAACGGCTGATCGCCTGGTCGAATACGGCGCTGCTCGACGATAATGGCGAGCTGGAATATATCATTTGCACCGGCATCGACATCACCGAGCGCCGCCGGGCCGAAGCCACCCTGCAAAAAGCCTATGCCGAGCAAGAACAAATCTTGGCCGTGCAACAAGCCGTCACCAGCCGGCTCGATCTCGAGGCGGTGTTACAAATGATTGCTGCGGCGGCGCGGCGGCTGACCGGCGCGCGGCTGAGTCTGCTGTACCTGCTCGAGGCGGGCCATCTCCGCCTGGCCGTGGTTTCCGGCGCGGAGAATGTCGACATTCCGGCCGATTATAGCGTGCCGCTGACCGGATCGGCGGCCGGACAGGCGCTCCAGGCCGGTCAACCTCTGCTGATCAACGAGGCGTCAACCGATCCTCGCGTGTATGCTGACCTGGTTCATCGCTTGCGCCTGCGCCGCCTGGTGGCCGTGCCGCTGGTCTCCGGACAGCAGCCCCTGGGGGTATTGGAGGTGGCCGACAAGCCGGAGCCGTTCGGCCCGGACGATACCCAAATCCTGGCGATGCTCACGCCCGGCGCGATCATTGCTCTGGAAAATGCCCGGCTTTACACCCAAGCCCAACGCGCCGCGGCTCTGGAAGAACGGCAGCGCTTAGCCCGCGAACTGCACGACGCCGTCACCCAAACCCTCTTTTCGGCCAGCCTGATCGCGGACGTGCTGCCGGAGATGTGGGATCACGACCAGGCTCAGAGCCGGCGTCTACTGCAAGATTTACAGCAGTTAAGCCGGGGCGCTCTGGCCGAAATGCGCTCTTTGCTGTTAGAATTACGACCGGCCGCACTGCGCGAAGCCAAACTGGGCGATCTAATCCACCAACTGGCCGAAGCCTTCACCGGCCGGGAGGGCGTACCGGTGAGGATCGAGCTGGACCGGCAGGACACGTTCCCCGGCGATATGCAGGTCAGTCTGTATCGGATTACCCAGGAAGCGCTCCACAACATTGCCAAGCACGCGGGCGCCGGCCGGGTGACCATTCAACTGCGGCGCACGCCGGCCGGCAGCGGCCCGCTCCAACGGGTGGCGTTAACCATTAGCGATGACGGCTGCGGTTTTGATCCGGCCCACGTGCCGCCCGATCATCTGGGCCTGGGCATTATGCGTGAACGGGCTGAAGCCATCGGGGCCACGCTCGATATCATCAGCCGGCCGGACCGGGGGACGCAGATCAAGGTGAACTGGAAGGTGACGGTCACTTGAGCAAAAATACCTATCTGATTGGCAAAGTAAACGGTTTTACCCCCTTAAAAGCGACCGTCACTTTAAACTGGAAGGGAGAGACAGGATGACCGGCGAAAAACCTATTCGCGTGCTGATTGTGGATGATCACACCATGCTCCGTAAAGGGCTGGCCGCTTTCCTGCTGGTCAAAGCGGATCTGGAATTGGCCGGCGAGGCCAGCAACGGCGAGGAGGCGCTGCGCCTGTGCGAACAGCTTCAGCCCGACGTCGTCCTCATGGATTTGAAAATGCCCAAGCTGGACGGGGTCGCCGCCACCCGCGCGATTAAGAGCCGTCATCCTCACATCCAAGTCATTGCCTTGACCAGCTTTCAAGAGAAAGAGTTGGTGCAGGAGGCCATCCGGGCCGGAGCCATCAGCTATTTGTTGAAAAATGTGTCCGCCGACGATTTGGCCGAGACTATCCGGGCGGCCAGCGCCGGCCGGTCGGTGCTCGACCCGCAAGCCCTCCAGGCGTTGGTCCAGGAGGCCGCCCCGGCCGCCCCCGACCTGGGCCACGACTTAACCCCCCGCGAGCGCGAAGTATTGGCGCTGTTGGTGCAGGGTCTAACCAATCCGGCCATGGCCGACCAACTGGTCGTGAGCCGCGCCACGATCAAAGCCCACGTCAGCAGTATCTTAACCAAACTGGGTGCCTCGACCCGGGCTGAAGCCGTGCGGCTGGCCCTCCAGCATCAATTAGTCCCCTAACCCATCTGAATATTAGCCACATGGCTAATGCCAAATTTCCCCAGATGTCCAATGCGTCCGGGGAGATTTTGGTTTAAGATAAACCCGTGTCCGTCCGTAGTGCGTTACGCCGCAAGCCGTAGCCAAAAGATTTCACCACAAAAGACACAGAGAAGGTACCAAGAACACCAAGAAAAATCTTTGCACCTTCCATTACGCACTGCGCACTACGCAATAGATCACCCCCGACAAAGGGGGGAACGGATTACATTCTTATTCATTAATTATTTTTCAGGAGAGTATCATGACAACTCGTAAAGTACGCGTCGCGTTAAATGGGTATGGCGTTATTGGCAAGCGGATTGCCGATGCCGTGGCCTTGCAAGAGGATATGGAATTGGTCGGCGTGGCCGACGTGGTTAGCGACTGGCGGATCAAAGTGGCACAGGAGAAGGGGTATCCCCTTTTTGCCTCAACGCCCGAAGCCGCAGCCTCGATGCGGGCGGCCGGTTTGACCATCGCCGGCCAGCTCGATGATTTGTTGAGCCAGGTGGATGTGGTGGCCGATGCCGCGCCGAAGAAAATCGCGGCGGCGAACCTGGCGAAGTACCAGGCGGCCGGCGTCAAAGCGATCTTTCAGGGCGGCGAAAAGCACAGCCTGACCGGCCATTCCTTTGTGGCTCAGGCTAACTACGAAACGGCGTTGGGCCGGGAACTGACCCGTGTGGTGTCGTGCAATACCACCAGCATTGTCCGCACGCTGGGCGCGCTGCAGCGGGCCGGTTTGCTGAAGAAAGCGCGCGGCGTTTTAGTTCGCCGGGCGACCGACCCGTGGGAATCGGACCACGGCGGGGTGATGAATACCGTTGTCCCGGAACAGCACGTCCCATCGCACCAGGGGCCGGATGCCCAAACGGTCATCCCTGAGCTGGACGTGATGACGATGGCGGTCGTGGCGGCTCACACCACCAGCCATCTGCATGCCTGGAGCGTCGAACTGACTCGACCCTCCAGCCGGGACGAGATACTGGAGATATTTCGCTCCGCCCCTCGCATTGCGTTCTTGCAGATGTCCGACGGCCTGGTCGCCCTCAACAGCACGCTGGAACTGATGAGCGACCTGGGCCGGCCGCGCGGCGACATGTGGGAAGTGGGTCTCTGGGCCGATGCCTTGACCGTACAGGGCAGTGAGTTATTTTACAACTACCAGGTTTATAATCAGGCCATCGTTGTCCCGGAGACGATTGACGCCATTCGGGCATTGACTGAGCTGGAAACAGATGGGTTCCGTTCTATCGCCAAAACCGATCGGGCGCTGGGGCTCGTGCGTGACTTTGTACACCAGATGTGATATACCGGCCTAAAATACCGCTCTTTTTGACTATAACGAAAGCAGCCGAGCGATCACTTGGCTGCTTTTTTTGCGTTGGCTGGTCACCCGCCCTGGTTATCGGATTAACTAAAATGCAGGTAAAATTAAGGGCAGAGGTTCAGGTCTGTTTTATCTTATAAAGGTAACATGATTTTTAACTAGCAGGCGCTACCGCACGCTGACCTAGAACTGAAACGGAGGTAACTCAATTGGCAAATTCATCTATTACAACGTTATTTTTGGATATTGGCGGGGTCTTACTGACTAATGGTTGGGATCATCATATGCGCCAGAATGCCGCCACCACCTTTGCCTTAGATTACGACGATATGAACGAGCGGCATCACTTGACTTTTGACACGTACGAAGAAGGCAAAATCAGCCTGGACGAATATCTGAACCGGGTTGTTTTCCATCAAGAACGCCCTTTCTCGCGCGAGGAATTCAAAGCGTTTATGTTCGCTCAATCCCAGCCCTACCCGCCCATGATTGATCTGATCCGCCAGCTCAAAGATCGCTACCAGCTTAAAATTGCGGCGGTCAGCAATGAGGGGCGAGAATTGACCGTGTACCGGATTGAGGAGTTTGAGTTAGGTCAGTTTATCGACTTTTTTATCTCGTCCTGTTTTGTCCACTATCGCAAACCGGACCCGGATATCTATCGCATCGCGCTGGATATTGCCCAGGTTCGGCCGGAGCAGGTGGCCTATATCGAAGATCGGTCAATGTTTGTGGAGGTGGCCAGCGGTTTGGGGCTGCACGGTGTTTATCACACCGGCATTGAGTCCACTCGCTTGATGCTGGCCGAGTTGGGGCTGTCGCTGGCATAGCGAGGATACGTTTGCATTTATCGCAGGGCGTCTAGCTTGGTCTCGATTTCTTCCCGGTCGGGCGCATCGGGAGTCAGGCGCAGGTAGGTTTCGTAATCCTCAATGGCGGCCTGGGTATGACCCAAGGCGGCGTGGGCGTCAGCGCGCCCCCGATAGGATTCGATCTGTTGGTCATTTAAGGCCAAAGCCTCGTTGTAATGGCTTAAGGCGTCCTCGTATTGCTCAAGTTTGAGGTAGACCAGGGCCAATGTATCCTCATTGAAATCGTTCGACTCCAACTCAACCGATTTAAGGGCGTGTTCCAGAGCCTCATCGTAATCGGTGTCGAGATAGTAGGCCAGCCCCCAGGCCAGATTGTTGTGCGAACTGACGTCGTCGGGGTTGCGCTCGACGGCGCGGCGATAGTCGGCTACGGCCCGTTCGTGGTCGCCCCGGTCATCGAAACTGACGCCGCGATTGTAGTAGGTCAGGTAGAAATCGGGATCAAGCTCGATGGCGCGGCTGTAGTCGGCGTTGGCCTCGCCCGGCGCGTCGAGCCAGTGATGGGCCAAGCCGCGATTGGCGTAGATATCGGCGCTGTTGGGATCGAGTTGGGCGGCCTGGTTAAACGCTTCAATCGCCAGTTCATACTCACCTTGATCAAGATACTCCAGGCCGCGCTGGAAAAAAACGCTGCTGTCGGGCGTCGGCGTGAAATCCAGGGTGGCCGTTGGCGTTGGCTCGCTGGTGCAGGCGGTCAAGAAGAGGATCAGGATAATTAATAAGGTTGAATAGATACGGTTTTTAGCCATTGTTGTTTGAATAAGATAGGACGTAGGACGTGGAACGTGAGACGTTTTTTTGTCACGTTCCACGGAGAAACTCATCGACTATTTTTTCGATTGCCCCCAATTTACATCGACAGTTGTCGCTCGACAAATTTGCCGCGACCGGCTGTTCCATAAAAGGTTCCGTCTTCAACGATGACCTCGCCCCGGCTGACGGTGACGGCCGGCCAGCCGGTGACTTCGAAGCCGGTGTAGGGCGTCCAATCGACATTTTCATGGAGGACGTCGGTGCCGAGAGTGACCTGTTTGTTGGGATCAAACACGACCAGATCGGCGTCATAGCCGATGGCGATGACGCCTTTGTGCGTCAAGCCAAAGAGCCGGGCCGGGTTGGTGCAACACATTCGAACCCAGCGCTTGAGGGAAAAGCAGTTCGCCAAAACGCCGTAGGTGTACATTAGCGCAAATCGGCTCTCGATGGAGGGGACGCCGCCGGGGATGCGGCTGAAATCGTCAAGGCCCAATGCTTTATCGGCGCTGCTGAACGGACAGTGATCGGTTGATACCACTTGTAGTTCGTTGCGGCCGAGAGCGGTCCACAGACGAGCCTGATCGGTCAGGCTGCGCAGGGGGGGTGCGCAAACGGGCAGCGTCCCGGCGAGGCCCGGTTCTTCGTAGGCGGCGTCGGTTAGGAGCAGGTATTGGGGGCAGGTTTCGCCGAAAACGCGCAGCCCTTGGCGGCGAGCTGTAGCGATGCGTTCGACCGCGTCATCGCAGGAAACGTGGAAGATGTAGACCGGCGTACCGACCAGGGCCGCCATGTCGATGACTCGCCCGACGGCCTCGCCTTCCATTACAGCCGGCCGGCTGCGCGGATGCCAGCGGGGTTCGGTCCGGCCGACGGCCAGATTTTGAGCAATCATCAGGCAGATCACGTCCCAGTTTTCAGCGTGAACGATAGGCAGGCCATTAACCTGTTTGACCGCGTCGAGGGCCTGGAGCAGTTCGTCATCTTTGAGCCGGAAGCCATAGGCCATATAAAGTTTGAAGGTCGGACAGCCCGCTTCGACCACGGCCGGCAGTTGGTCAAGCTTGGCGATATCGGTGGGAGTGATGGTCATGTGCAGCCCATAGTCGATGACCACCCGATCTTTGGCCTCGGCTTGGCGGGCGGCCAGAGCGTCGAGCAGCGACTCCTCCGGCTCGGCGGCTACAAAGTCGATGATGGTGGTGGTGCCGCCGTAGGCCGCGGCCCGCGTGCCGGTGAAGAAATCATCGGCGGAAATGACGCCGCTGGGCAAGGGCATCTGGTGGTGGACGTGAACGTCGATGGCGCCGGGCGTAACCAGTTTGCCCGTGGCGTCGATCTCCCGTTCGCCGCTGAGGTTGTCGGCGATGGCGACAATTTTCTCCCCCCGGATGCCGATGTCGGCCTGGTAGACATTTTCAGCGGTGACGATGGTCCCGTTTTTAATGACGAGGTTGAGTTGCATAGATCTTCACCTTTCTGTGTTCTCTTCCATTACTCGCACCGCATCATAAATATCCACGCCATCTCCCAACGTCTCAATCGACACGACCAGCGCATACCGCTGCGACAACGGCTCCGGCGGTCGGCGCCAGGGCGCTACCTGGGCCAGAGCGACCAGTTCAAGGGTATGGGGTAAATCGTGCGCGTAGACATCGAACCAATCCCGAATGAGACTGCCCCGGCGAGCGCGACTGCCGGGATTGAGCACGGGTTTGAGCTGCCAGGGCCAGGGGCGCAGTGGGAGGGTTTCCTCTTCACGATCTTCGTCATCGTCATCGCTTTCGGCTTCCGCCATCCAGCGGGTGCGGAAGTCATCCGACGCCTCTTCGCGGCGGCGGAGTTCCCAGCGCATATCGACCGCCTGGTAGCGGCGACGTTGGGTTTTGCGCACCGCCGGATTATGGGCCAGCGTTACGCTGACGCGCAAGCGAGTGGCCGGCGGTAGGTTGAAGAGATCGTCCGGCTCAAAGCGAATGGAGAAGAAGGAGACTTTGGCCGGATAGCGACCCGACGAATTTTTATCCTCGACCGTCCAGCTAAACTCATCCTCGGCAACAAAAACCAGGCAGTGCGCGTTGGCTGACAGCGCCTGCTCCGGTCGGGGACGGCCGTAGCCGCACAGGCGCAGCAAGGTGTGCCGATCGTCTTTGGTCAGCGCGTCAGAGGGGGCGGCTTCGGTAGGGCCGGTTAGACGGTGGATAAATTCGGCCGGCCAGGTCGCCGAGTTGACAATTAACGCCCGGATGAGGTTGGCGCTGGCGTCGGGGTAGTGAGCCTGGATGCGACCGGCCAGATGGGTAACTTGAGCCGCGGCCAGACCGGTGCCGGTGTGAAAGCCCAACGGTTGATCGGCCTGTCCCGTGACATAATTGCGGTTGGCCACCAGGATGGCCGATTCGGGCAGGGCGGTTAAATCGTTTTGCTGCCAATTGCCGCCGGTTTCAACCACATCGGGTTTGACCGGCCCGAATTGGAGCAGCCCGCTGCGGCTAAAGGGAGCGGGGTGTTCCGGTTCGGCCAGAAACGGATCAGCCGGCCCAAGAAACGTGGGCGGGATAGGCGTCAACGCGCCGACGGTTAGAGCGTTGTAAGCCTGGCCGGGGTCGCGAAGCCGAGCTTGGGCGCTGAGTAAATACGCCGGATAAGCGACGTCCCCGGTCGTGAGATCGGCCAGTTCGGTGGTGGTCAGGTCGCCGGTGGAAATAATGAACAGTAGATCGCTGTTGGCTGAACCATTATCGATCTCTTCAGCCCAGTTGGAGATGGCTTGTTGTGGGTGGGGGACGGTGCTCACCGAGAGGTTGAAGATTTTACAATGTTGCGGTAATGGTTGGTGAAACGCTTCGACCACCTCGCGAATGAGGGCTTTGGGAAATTGAAGCGGGTGCAGTTGGGGCGAATTGGTCGCCGCGTTCGGATCGAGTTTGGTCGCCGGCAGCAGGATTTTGGCATTTTCGATCCAAACCGCCGGGGCGGTGACTTCATCGGGAGCTTGCGTCAGGTTTAGCAGCGAACCATAAGCGGCGACGCTGGCGATGGCGGTCCCGTGGCCTTGATCGATTTCGTCGGTGGTCAGGTCGGCCGGTTCAACGGTATCGGGCAAAAAATTACGCTGACGGCCGATGATCGTGCGGCCGTCGTTGTTGGTAAACAGCGGATGTGCGGCGGCGACGCCGGAGTCGATGACGACAACGCGCGGCGCGTCGGGCGATAGGTCGGGTAACGGCGGCAAATCGGCTCGGGCCGTGGCCGCCAGCGGGGTGGTGTGGCTTTCGATTTCCGGGACGAGATCAATCGATAAAATCCAATTAGCCCGACTGTCGTCCAGCAGATCGAGCACCGCCCGGCCCGGCAGCAAAACGCGGTGCAGCGAGTAATCAACTTCGATTAAATAGTGTCCGGTGGCAGTCACGACATCTTCCTGGTAGGGTGACAGGTCATCGTTGAAGTTGGTCAGGTAAGTATTAAACTCCTGTCGATGATCGACGCCATCGCTGCTGTGGCCGCCGGCCAATTCGATATCGACCCAAACAGGCTGGTTGGGTTGCAAATGACCGGCTTCGATCCAGGCGACCAGGCGGTCGCCGGCTTTGTCGTGACGGCCGGCGGGGCGAATCTGCTCGA
>JAGRCC010000720.1 GCA_020433785.1 Anaerolineae bacterium | reverse complement strand
TGCTTCTTCGAGTGATGGTGCTGCTCCCGCGAGTTTTTATACTCACCCCCAACGCAAATATAAGGCCCTGGGTCCATTAAATAGGATGTTAGTCACAACGGATAAATCTAACCACGAATGACACCCATTTCACTAATTTTTATCTTTTTTTCGGGTAATTCGGGTCATTCGTGGTTAAAAAACGTTACTCCATTGAACGAACCCCGTCCCCATCGCAACTTTTTCATGCTTTCATCAGCCCACCCCCGCCTTAAAATCCTATAGTCAATAAGAGTTCCAGATGTTATAGTAATCTTGTGAAATAACATTAGCCGTTTGCGGATGGGGAGATAAAGATACTATGGGGTGGCAAACCATTTCCTATAATTGGGCCTGGCAGCTAAAAAGCCAACCGGCCCAACTCTGGCCCTACGTGGCCGATACCCAACGATTTAACCAGGTGACCGGTTTACCGACGATTGATTTTACCGAGGTGCCGTTAGAAAATGGCGGAAGCCGGCGTTTCGGGCAGTTTACTTTCCTGGGCGTATCTATCCGGTATGAGGATTATCCTTTTGAATGGATTAAAGGGCATGAGTTTGGCAATTTACGGGTGTTTGAAGCCGGACCGGTGGCGCGGACCTATGCCCGGTTGCAACTCATACCCCATCAAGCCGGTACACTGCTGCGATATGAGGTCGAAGTGACCCCGGCTAACCTATTGGGCCGGTTAGCTGTTCCGTACCAGTTTGGTTGGAAGATGCGCCAAGATTTCGGCCGCATGTTTCTGCAAATTGATCGAGCCATACAGGACCAACACCAGCCCGTTTTCGATTTCAAAGTAGCGCCGTTAACGTCGCTGGCTCAGGATCGGCTGAAAGCCTTAAGTCAAACTCTGGCGGCGCAAGGGTATGACCAGCGGTGGATAACCCATTTAGCCGACTTTATCGTCCGGGAAGCGGATCCAAATTTGGCCCGTATTCGGCCCTATGTTCTGGCCGACGCCTGGCAGGCCCCCCGCCGGGACATATTGGAACTATTTCTGGCGGCGGCGAAGATCGGGTTGCTGCAACTGCGTTGGGATGTGATCTGCCCGCTGTGTCGCGGGGCTAAATTGTCGGCGCCCTCGCTGGATCGCTTGCAAAAGGGGGTTCACTGCGCCACTTGTAACATCGATTTTGAGACCAATTTCTCCGATAATGTCGAGCTAACCTTTGCCCCCCATCCCCAAATTCGAAACGTAACCGAGGCGACTTACTGCATCGGCGGCCCAATGGTCACGCCGCACATTCTGCTGCATCAACTGCTCGCGCCCGGTGAAACGCGCACGCTGTCCCAACTTGAACTTGAAACCGGTCATTACCGGCTGCGCACCCAAAAGCCCGGGGTAGAGCAGTGGCTGGCCTTAAATCCGAACGGTCGGCATGAGGTCGATAAGCTGGCTCTCCGGCTTGAGCGCGACGCTGTCGCCATCGATGCCGCAGAACATCGACTGTCACTCCCGTCCGAACGTCAATCACGGGTGGGTCGGGCCGGTCGAATTGAGGACGAGGCTTCATCTACGCCGGTGCTGATCCGGAGTTTGACCATCACCAACCCAGCCTCCTACCCCCAGCAGCTTTTTATTGAGCGCGCCGACTGGTATAATAATGCCGCGACCGCGACTCGCGTAACCGCCTTACAGCAATTTCGTGATCTGTTTAGCGATGAAGTTATCCGGCCCGATGAGGAAATTGGCATCCAAGGGATGAGCATCCTCTTCTCCGATTTGGTCGGTTCAACCGCGATGTACAATCGCTGGGGCGATGCCGCGTCTTATGCTCTGGTGCGGGAGCAGTTCGCCTTTTTGCAGCGCGTTGTTCGTCATAACAACGGGGCGATCGTCAAAACCATCGGCGATGCGATAATGGCCGCTTTCGCTGATCCGGCCGATGGCGTCGGCGCGGCGCTGGCCATTCAGCAAGAGATTTACGATTTCAACGCCCGGCACAGCGAACCGTTACTGATTAAATTGGGGCTGCACTATGGCCCGTGTATCGCCGTCAATTTGAACGGCCGGCTCGATTATTTTGGAACCACGGTCAACTTAGCCGCTCGATTGGAGGGGCAAAGCAAAGGCGGCGACTTGGTGATCTCGGAAGCGGTCCGCACGGAGCCGGGCGTGGCCTCGGTGCTGGATCGTGAGCCGGTGATGATTACGCCGTTTGAAACATCGATCAAAGGCTTTGATGATCATTTTTGTTTGTATCGAGTTCGCTATAATTAACTTAAGTTGCCATCTTTCCGCGAACAAGACCTGACAGGTTTCCAAACGAGCTTTAACCCGGCTAAATGGTCCGAATGACCCTGATTTTTCTCTGAAACGTATCGCCAAAACCTGACAGATATTACGTTA